>JANOYE010000022.1:0-2390 GCA_031428695.1 Rhodoferax sp.
AATGGAATCTCAATTCGGCATCGCCAACCTCTGGGCCCAGGGAGACATCGTCACCCGCTTCGTCGCCCTGCTGCTGCTGGCGATGTCGCTGGCCTCCTGGATGGTCATCATCATCAAGACGCTGGATCTGCTGCGCTACAAAAAGCTGGCACAAAAAGCCACCGTCTTCTGGCACAGCCCCGACTTCGCCGCCGGGCTGGAGCAACTCGGCGGGGACGCGACCAACCCCTTCCGGCTGCTGGCGCTCGAAGGGCGCGAAGCCACCGCGCACCACAAGAGCAGCCAGACGCAATTGCACGACACGCTGGACATCAGCGACTGGGTGACGCGCTGCCTGCGCAACACGCTGGACGGGTTCACCGCGCGCCTGCAATCGGGCTTGGCGATCCTCGCGTCGGTCGGTTCTACGGCGCCCTTTGTCGGCCTGTTTGGCACGGTTTGGGGCATCTACCACGCGCTGTTGGCCATCGGCATCTCAGGCCAATCGACCATCGACAAAGTGGCCGGGCCGATTGGCGAGGCGCTCATCATGACGGCGCTGGGCCTGGCGGTGGCCATACCGGCGGTGCTGGGTTACAACGCGCTGGTGCGGGGCAACAAAGGCGTGCTGATCAAACTCAACAGCTTCGCGCACGACCTGCATGCCTATTTTGTGACCGGCGCGCGTGTCGGCGGCGGCAGCAACGGCAACACGAATGTTGTCGCGATGAAACGCAATCCGTAAACCGACGCGCAAGGAACCCCGCCATGGCCTTCGGAACGCAAGACGACACAGACGACGTGATGAACGAGATCAACATGACGCCGCTGGTGGACGTGATGCTGGTGCTGTTGATCATCTTCATCATCACCATCCCGGTGATGAAACACGCGGTGAACGTGGACCTGCCCCGCGCCACCAACCAGCCGCAGGAGCAAAAACCCGAAACCGTGCGCCTGTCAGTGGATGCGCAAGGCGTGTATTACTGGAACCTGGCCCGCATCGAAGACGCCGCCCTGCCCGCGCTGCTGAAAGAACAGGCGGCGAAAAACCCGCAGCCTGATTTGCACATTCGCGGCGACAAAGACGTGCGTTATGAGCGGGTGGCGCAAGCCATGGCGGCGGCGCAACAGGCGGGGCTGAAGAAAATCGGCTTCATCACCGAGCCCGCCAAGTAGATCAAAGCCCCAGTGCCGCAATGCCCGCTTTGGCGATCAGCGCGTCGTCGGAAGATTTCACGCCGCTGACCCCCACCGCGCCGATGCACAGGCCGTCTTTCATGATGGGCACGCCGCCTTCCAGCATGCCTTCGAGCGTCGGCGCGCTCAGGAATGAGATGCGCCCGCCGTTGATGATTTCCTCATACACGCGCGATTCGCGGCAACCCAGCGCCGCCGTGCGTGCCTTGGCCGGGGCGATGTGCGAGGAGATCGGCGCCACACCATCCAGCCGCTTTAGCGCCATCAGGTGGCCGCCCGCGTCTGCCACGGCGATGACCACAGCCCAGTTGTTCTTGAGCGCTTCGGCTTCTGCTGCAGCGAGGATGGCAGATGCGTCGGCGGCATCCAGGGCGAACGTGGTTTTCATGGGGAACCTGTTTGAAAGTAATGAGTCAAAAGTCTGCAGAGGCTGGATTGTCACAAAAAAGCGCGGGGTAATCGCTGGGCAGTCTTGAATTTCACTAGAATTTGCCCCACATACTGGGTGTTCCCAGATTTGAAGGAGTATTTGACATGGCTGAACAAGTTCAAACTATTGACCAAGGTTTTGGTTACAGCACGACCGTTGCCGAGCGCAACAAGGTCTTGCGCAACACCTATTGGCTGCTCGCCCTGAGCATGCTTCCCACGGTGCTGGGCGCTTGGCTCGGCGTGGCCACCGGCATCACACGTTCGCTCTCGGGCGGGTTGGGGCTGATGGTGTTCCTGGGTGGCGCGTTTGGGTTCATCTACGCCATCGAGAAAACCAAAAACTCTGCGGCGGGTGTGCCGGTGCTGTTGGCCTTCACCTTCTTCATGGGCCTGATGTTGTCGCGCCTCGTCGGCATGGTGCTGGGCTTCAAAAACGGCACGGACATTGTGATGACCGCATTTGGCGGCACCGCAGGCGTGTTTTTCGTCATGGCCTCGCTCTCCAGCGTGATCAAACGCAGCCTCGAAGGCATGGGCAAGTGGCTGTTCGTCGGCGCCCTGGTGCTGATGGTCGGCTCGATCATCAACGTGTTCGTGGGTTCCAGCGCAGGCATGATGGTCATTTCCGTTTTGGCCATCGGCATCTTCAGCGCCTACATGTTGTATGACTTGAAGCGCATCGTGGACGGCGGCGAGACCAATTACATCAGCGCCACGTTGGCTTTGTACCTGAGCATCATGAATGTGTTCCAGGCGCTGCTGGCGCTGTTGGGCTTGGG
>JANOYE010000023.1:0-5787 GCA_031428695.1 Rhodoferax sp.
CGGGGTGACGCAGACCGCATCGGCAGTGCGCTGCTGCGACATCAGCAAGGACATCTCGCCGAAGATGCTGCCGGGGTCAAATGCCGCCAGGCGCGTGTGCCGGTCCAGGCTGGCGCTCATGATGCGGATTTCAACCTGCCCGGCTTCGACGATGTACATCGAAGAGCCCGCATCACCCTGGGAAAAGAGGGTGCCTGCGGGGACCTGCATCGGCCGCAGACACGCCTTCAGCTCCTGTAGTTCATCGTCGCTCATGCCCAGCGTGAGCGGGGTCTGAGCGAACTCGAAGCGCGCGGCGGTGTCGATGCCAGGCCACTGCTCGGCCAAGAGCGCGACTTCGGCATGCTCCAAAGCGCGGTCGAGGTCGTCGAACCACTGGGTCTGCGGGTCGGGCGAAGACAAGCCCAGCGCCACCAGGCTGCGGCTGCGGGCGCTGCCTGCTGGCACCCCGGCCAGCAGCGGCCTCACGCCGGTTGCGGCCAGGGCCTTGGCGCCTGCGGCAATGATGTCGCACGCGGTTGCGTCAATCGTTGTGACCCGGCAGAGGTCAAGCACGCAAAAACGCGTGCCCGGCGCGGTCGATGCCAACTGCTGTGCCAGTGGCTCGGCCGTGCCAAAGAAGAGGGAGCCTTGCGGCTGGAACACCGCGATCTTCCAGCGATGCTCGCGCAGCCAGCGCGCCTGCTTAGGCGCCCACACCCGCCTGGAGCCCATCTGGATACTGGCTTGGGCACCGAAGCGGGTGGCAGCAGACAGTTCAACGGCGAGCAACACCATCGCCAGCACAGCACCCACCGTCAAGGCCAGCGGCACGCTGCCCCAAAACATGGCAGCGGCAACGATGATCGCGATACCCGGTGTCCATAACGCGCTGTGATCGCGGCTTTGCGCAGGCCAGGCGGTCTTGACCAGGCGCCCGGTCGACTGCTGCACCATCGCGATGCCGGCCATCAGCAACACCGCCGCCAGCACGGCGACCGGGAGCCAGGTCAGCCACTGTCCCGCAACCAGCACCAGGACGAACAGCACGACGGCCGAGCCAGCCGCCACGCTGGCCGGGTTGCCCTTCATGCGCGCTGTCGCCACGGACTGCAGCGCTGACGTACTGACGGGCAGGGCACCCAGCGCGCCGCAAACCAGGTTGGCACAGCCCAGCGCCACCAGCGAGCGGTTCACGTCGGAGCGCTTGCCCAGCAGGTTGCCGATCGTCACTGCTGTCATGGCCGCGTTCATGATGGCCTGCAGCGCAAGCAGGCCGGCGTAGGGCAGCACCTGCAGCGCGGTGGTGGCGACCCAGCCGGGCGTGACGACATGCCAGATCGAGGCGCTCGTCTGTAGCGCCAGCGCTTGCGGTTGCAAGGGATTCAGGGTGCCGCCCAGCGCCCCAGGCCCCATGAACGCCGAGAGCAGGTAGTAAGTGAGCGCCCCCGTGACCAGTGCGACGAGGACGGGCTCGCCGAGCCGCTTGAAGCGCGGCACCAACAGCAGCGCCAGAACCGTCGCTGCGGCGACGATGAGCGAGCCGGGCAACACCTGCGACCACCAGGTGCCCCCTGTCCCGCCGCGCAACTGCACCCCGAGGATCGGCCCCAACTGCGACCAGATGACCAGCAGCCCAATGCCGGTGACGAAGCCGGCACTCACCGGTGACGGCACGAACTTAATGAACCCGGCGAGCCGCAAGGAGCCGGCCAGCAGCACGATGAGGCCCATCAACACCACCGCCAGCGACATCGCCGCCCAGATCTCCCATATGCCGGCGGCCCCTCCGCTGCGACCGACCAGATCGGCGCTGAGTGCGGCGTAAATCACCGTGGTGGAAGGCGCGGGCACGGCGATCTCGGCCGGTGCGCGCCCAAGCCACGCCACCAGCAGGCTGCCGAGCGTGGCGGCGACGAAGGCGGCGACGAGGCTGATGTCCAATGCGCGCGCCCCAAGCGCTGCCGCTGCGAGCAGCCCGACGGCCAGCAAGGTGGCAAGGCTTAGCAGTGCAGCGATGAACCAGTCGCTCAGCGACTGCATGGCGCTCCCGGCCAATGCCGCCTTTGATGTTCCCGCGCTTCTCACCAAAGTTTGTCGAGTTGTTTATCCAGCGCGGATAACTGTTTGCGCGGCGCGCGGCTGCGGTTCAAAGCGATGTGGGGTCGCGCCGACAGCGGCCTGCTGGCTGGGCGTCAGCCCCACGACAACGCCGACAAATCATTCACAAAAATCGGCATGTCTTTCCAAAGGCCTTTGAGGTTTTTGTCGGCCAGCGTGATCCACTGCGGCTGGTACAAGAACGCATGCACGGCTTCATTGGCCAGCATGCGCTGGGCGTCGCCGAGCAGTTTGGCGCGGTCGGCGGGGCGCGGCGTGTTTTTGATTTTGTCGAACAAGGTGTTGAACGCGGCGGACTCATAGTTCCAGTAGTAGTCTTTCTTGGCGAAATTGCCCAAGTCAAACGGCTCCACGTGCGAGATGATGGTGAGGTCGTAATTTTTGTTGGTGTAGGTGCCGCTCAGCCACTGCGCCCACTCGACGTTTTCAATTTTGGCGACGATGCCGACTTTGGCCAATTGCGCCGCGATCACCTCGCCGCCTTGGCGCGCGTAGGGCGGCGGCGGCAGTTTCAGCGTGAGTTCCAGCGGCGTTTTGATGCCCGCTTCAGCGAGCAGCGCTTTGGCTTTGTCGATGTTGAACGGGTTGATGCCGGTGGTGTCCACAAAGCCGAAGCCGCCAGGCACGTAATGGCTGCCGATGGGCGTGCCGTAACCGTCGCCCGCGCCTTCGATGACGGCCTTGCGGTCAATCGCGGCAGCGATGGCGCGGCGCACCCGCACGTCGTCGAGTGGTTTCTTTTTGTTGTTGATGGCGAGGATGGTTTTGGCGCGCGAGCCGGCTGACATCACGACAAATTTCGGGTTGTTCTTGAACTGCGCCACGCTTCGGGGGGTGACGCGCGGGAAGGCGTGGATGTCACCCGCAAGCAGCGCCGCCACCTGCGCCGCCGGGTCGCTGATGAAGCGGAAGGTGACCTTCTTGATTTTCACTTGATTGGCTGAACGGAAACCGTCCCACTTGGAGAGCACCACGGAAGAACCTTTGTTCCACACATCGAGCTTGTAAGGCCCGGTGCCATTGGGCTTGGTGGCGTTGGTGTCAACCGATTTTGGCTCGACGATGATGGCCGTGGCCTGGCCCATGAGGAAGAGAAAATCGGGGTCGAGCTCTTTGTTGACGACCACCACGGTGTGTTCGTCAATCGCCGCCACGGTTTCCATCATGGCGAAGGTGCGTTTGTCTTTGTTGGTGCTTTTTTCACCGGCGGCGCGCTCAAATGAATACTTCACCGCCGCTGCGTTGAAAGGCTCGCCATTTTGGAACTTCACGCCTTTGCGCAAGGTGAAGGTGTAGGTCTTCAGATCAGGGGAAATCTCCCACTTGTCGGCCAGCAACGGCGACACGGTGCCGTCTGAATTGATCTTGGTCAGCGTCTCGAAAACGTTGTAGTGGGTGATCTCGGCGATGCTTGACGCAGCGCCCCCTGTGGGGTCCAGCCCGGGCGAGGGCTCCAGTGTCATGCCGAGCACCAGAGAATCTTTTTTGCCTTGCGCCAGCGCGTCAAACGGCCGGGCGGCGACTGCGGTGGCAACGGCGGAGGTGGCAATGGCGAGGCGGCGATTGATCATGAAAGGCTCCAATGAAACGAAGTGCAAACAATACCATTAACGCGACAATCGAGTAGTGGGCTTACGCGGACTATTGGGCGATTATGTTTCCGTTTATAAACTAATTTAACAATAATTAATAATATTTATACTTCAAATTTAATATAAATAATATAGCAAATATTCAATAAAATTAGTGACTTAGGGGCCAATTATTATAAATAGACATAGACAAAATAATTTATTTGAACTTTAACTGCAGCCAGCGCAATACCTCCAGTTGATCCAAAGCCGTCGCCCGGCGCACCTGTACCAACAATTTCGCGAGATCGGGCCGCTGCAACGTGACGTTGGCAGCGCCTTCGTTGCAGATCGAGCAAATGGCTTTCAGGTTTGATGCGTCGTCACTGCCGCCAAGGCTTTTGTCAATGATGTGGCCGATGTGCAGACGTGTTTTGCGGCTGACATCATAAGGATGGGGTTCGCCCGCGACAGCACCGCACATCTGGCAGGTGAAACCATTGCGATCCAGCACGAATGCGCGCGTTTCTTTGGAGATGGCGCGCGCGAAAGCCGGTTGCGGTTTCGCGGATTCGAGCAAGTAGTCGCCGGGTTTCAGATTGGCGCGGTCATGGTGGGTGAGGATTTGATAACCCTCTTCGGTGCGCAACTCACGCACGCGGCGCGCCCACTCGCTGGTGCCCCCCCGCCACTAAACGCAATTCGGTGGAATCCATCACCCGGTTGAGGTTGGACAAGAAATGCAAGCGCAACTTGGCGCGGGCGCCTGTGGGCGCTTTTGCGGCCAGAACTGGGTCGGGCTGGCCGACTCGTTTGCGTGGCGTCATCAAGCCGCCCGTTTCATCAATCGCTCAGACGCTGCAAGTTCAATCGCTTCAAAAATTCTCTGGCTGACCGCGTGGGCCACGGGTGGTGGAAAGGCGTTGCCAACTTGCCGATAGGCCGGCGTTTTTTTGCCCGCGAACTGCCAGTCGTCCGGAAACCCTTGCAATCGCGCGCACATGCGCACTGTCAGGCGTGGGGAGCCGGCAAAATCCGGCGCCGGGGACTCATTGGCAAGGCTGCGCCCATCAACGCCCAGGGCCGCCCAGGCCGCGCGTGATCGCGTCGGGCCCAAATCAGGGCCGCCGTGTTTTTTGCTGCCGCCCACGAGTGTGGGGGCGATGTCATTGGCAAGCGTGCACCAGGCTTCCGTGCCATGCCAGCCATTGGCTTGCATCAGGTCTTGCAACAACTCGCCCACAGTCGGGGGCAAGGTCAACGACGGTGCCGGCCAGCGGAAATAGGGCGCAATGGCTTGGCGCACGGCCACACACACCACGCGCGGGCGCAATTGGCTCACGCCGTGGTCAACCGCATTGAGCAAGTGCCAGTCGGCCCAATACCCCAAAGCATTGAGTTGTTTGACAATTTTTTGACGGTACTCGGCGAAGACCGGATCCATCAGGCCGCGCACGTTTTCCAGCATCACGGCTTGCGGGCGGGTTTCATCAACGACACGAATCGCCTGCGGAAACATGTCGCGCTCATCGCTGGCGCCGAGTTGCTTGCCGGCTTTCGAAAAAGGCGGACATGGAACGCCGCCCGCCACCAAATCAATGCCGCGAAAAGGCTTGGCGTCAAAGAGGCTCAAATCACCTTCGATGACGTTCCACTTTGGGCGGTTCAACCTGAGTGTGGCGCAGGCGGCCGGGTCGATTTCAACCAGGGCTTCATGCTCGAAGCCTGAGCGTTCAAGCCCCAAGGCTTGGCCACCAGCACCGGCGCAAAGTTCAAGTGAGTTCATGGTGGCGTTGAAGTTGATGGTCTGGGAATATATACAGTGTCATTATGAATCAAAAAATCAACGTCCAAAGCGTTTCGCGCCAGAGCATTCACGCCAAGTGGCAGGCGACCCAATGGCCGGCGTTTTCACTATTTTCGTCATGCGAATCCAGGCTTCGAAGCGCCGGCCTGCTCTCATCACATTGCCCCGCCGCCAACGGGCAGCGCGGCGCATAGGGGCAGGCGGTGGCTGGGTGCGCACGCGCAGCGATGGGGATGACGCGCCTGCGCGCTTGGCCCAGCGCGGCGGGTTCCATGCGCGGCACGGCGTCCAGCAGGGCGCGCGTGTAGG
>JANOYE010000024.1:0-5656 GCA_031428695.1 Rhodoferax sp.
TAAAGCAAGTTTTGATTTGAAAACACAGGAGTCCATCATGTTCAAGAATGGCATGCGTCCCATCCACCCCGGAGAAATTCTCTTGGAGGACTACATCAAACCCATGGGCATCAGTGTGCGCGCCCTGTCGTTGGCCCTGCACGTTCCGTATTCCCGGTTGCGTGAAATTGTTGATGGCAATCGGGGGGTGTCAGCCGATACGGCCCTGCGCCTGGAGCGTTACTTTGGCAGTGAGGCCCAAGGATGGCTGAATCTGCAAGCAGCCTACGACCTGAGGGTCGCTGAAAAATCGAGCGCCAAAATCATCATGAAAGAGATTGAACCATTGGCATTGGCCGCGTGACCAGGCATGACCCTCGACGAAAGTCTGGCCTCAAAGCCGCCTCGTTAAAATGCCCGATTGCCGCAAGGCCCCGACATTTCTAGACTGACCCCTTCCCCATGCCCCAAAACACCCCAATGATGGCCAATGCGATCCGCGCCTTGGCGATGGACGCCGTTCAACAAGCCAACTCCGGCCACCCTGGCGCGCCGATGGGCATGGCCGATATGGCTGTCGCATTGTGGGGCAGCCATTTGCAGCACAACCCGGTCAATCCACACTGGATGAACCGCGACCGTTTCGTGCTTTCTAACGGCCACGGCTCCATGTTGATCTACGCCGTGTTGCACCTCACGGGCTACAAACTGCCCATGCGTGAGCTGAAAAATTTCCGCCAGTTGCACAGCAAAACGGCCGGCCACCCGGAGATGGGCGTCACCCCCGGCATCGAGACGACTACCGGCCCGCTCGGCCAGGGCTTGACCAACGCGGTCGGCATGGCCTTGGCTGAAAAACTATTGGCCAGCGAGTTCAACCGCGAAGGCCATTTGGTGGTGGATCACAACACCTACGTTTTTCTGGGCGACGGCTGCCTGATGGAAGGCATCAGCCACGAAGCGGCGGCACTCGCGGGCGCGTGGAAACTCAACAAACTGGTGGCGCTGTACGACGACAACGGCATCAGCATTGACGGCCAAGTGGCACCCTGGTTCATCGACAACACGGGGCAACGATTCACCGCCTACGGCTGGAGCGTGATCGGCCCAGTCAACGGCAATGACGCCGCGGCCGTCTCCAAAGCCATCGCCGACGCTAAAAACAGCAGCGAACGCCCGACCCTCATCATCTGCAAAACAGCTATCGGCAAAGGCAGCCCGAACCGCGCCAACACCGCCAAAGCCCACGGCGAGCCGCTCGGCGCGGACGAGATCAAACTCACCCGCGAAGCGCTGGGCTGGCCCTATGCGCCGTTTGTGGTGCCGAAGGAAATCTACGCCGATTGGGACGCCAAAACCGCCGGTGCTGCGGCTGAAACAGCCTGGAACGACAAGTTCGCCACCTATGCTGCGGCCTACCCCGCACAGGCCAAGGAACTCAAACGCCGCATGAAGGGTGAGCTGCCAAAAAACTTCGCGCAAACGGTTGTCGATACTGTCATCACCGCCGACGAAAAGAAAGAAGTTGTGGCCTCACGCAAGGCCAGCCAACTCGCGCTCGAAGCCTTCACCGCCGCCCTGCCTGAAATGCTCGGAGGTTCTGCCGACCTCACAGGCTCCAACCTCACCAACACCAAAGCCACACCCGCATTGCGATTCGACCTGGCCGGTGACGTCGTGCAAACCACCAACGCCGACGGCTCCAAAACCGGCGGCCGCCACATCAATTACGGCGTGCGCGAATTCGGCATGGCCGCCATCATGAACGGCGTGGCGCTGCACGGCGGCTTCATCCCTTACGGCGGCACCTTCCTCACCTTCAGCGACTACAGCCGCAACGCCATTCGCATGGCCGCGTTGATGAAGCTGCGCGTGATCCACGTGTTCACCCACGACAGCATTGGATTGGGCGAAGACGGGCCGACGCACCAGTCGGTGGAACACACCGCCTCGTTGCGCTTGATCCCGAACCTCGATGTCTGGCGCCCTGCTGACACGGCGGAAACAGCGGTTGCTTGGGCCGTGGCGTTGCAGAACACATCGAAACCCACCGCGCTGCTGCTCTCGCGCCAGAACATCGCGTATTCGGCCAAAGGCGCCGCAGAGGGCAGCGCCTTTGACGCCGACGCGTTTGGCCTGGACGGCATCAGCAAAGGCGCCTATGTGCTCGCCGAGCCCTCCCGTTTTGGCTTGAAGAAAAAAGCCCAAGCCGTCATCATCGCCACAGGCTCGGAAGTGCCTCTGGCCATGGCGGCACAAGCCTTGCTTGCCACCAAAAAAATCGCCGTTCGCGTGGTCTCCATGCCCAGCACCACGACCTTCGATAAACAGTCCGAAGCCTACAAAAGCGCCGTTTTGCCCGCAGGCGTCCCGCGCGTCGCCGTCGAAATGGGCGCCACCGACGGCTGGTGGAAATACGGCTGCGCGGCGGTGGTTGGCATCGACACCTATGGCGAATCCGCCCCCGCGCCGGTGTTGTTCAAGCACTTTGGGTTTACGACGGAGAACGTGGCGGCGACGGTGGAGAAGGTGCTGGAGAAATAACCTGTGGAACAAAACAGCGCAGCTGCGGTTGCCATTCAGGAGGTTGTTTCTTCGATGATGGATCGGGTTTTGCAACGCGTATTGGTCGAAGATCCGTTCATTAAGGAGACTCACCATGCCAACAAGCCTTTGTATGCAGCCCTGGTGCCGGACGAAATTTTCAAGGGCTCACACTTTGAGAGACGTTTTGTAACCCCATTTGGGAGCGTTTGGGAAAAACTGGCTTTGGTGGCCGCAAAACATGCGCATGGACGCTGTGAAAAAGGCTATCCAATTCACGGAACTGTTGGCAAAGAAAGGCTGCGCCGGATTCAGGAGGTATTGAACCGACTTGAGCACGGTCAATCTGGTAGCGCCAAAGAGTCCCCCGACTGGAACTCTGAACTGGCCTACATACTTGCTGGCAAAGGGCTCGCGGTGCCCGTCACGGTTGTTTGCGACATTTTTGTGCAAAGCGACCGTTCTGGAAAACGGTATGCCTTTGAGCTGAAAGGCCCGTTGCCCAACAGCGACCAGACCAAAGTCAGCAAAGAAAAAATGTTCAAACTGCTGGCGATGGAACCCGCCCAAATTGACAGTGCGTTCTACGCGCTTCCTTACAACCCCTATGGAGCAAACAAGGCCGACTATCAATGGGCGTTTCCCATGCGATGGTTTGACATGCGAAACGACCCTTGTGTTCTGATTGGAAGCGAGTTTTGGGACTTTATTGGCGGTGAGGGCACTTATTTACACTTCGTAAGAGAGGTGAATCAACTTGGAAAAGCCTATCGCGAACGGATTTACCGTGAATTTCTGGAAATTGAGCCACCAGCGGTGAATGACGACTATTTACTGAAATGAATTGCCTTCTTTGAAAGTCCCTATGCAGCAGACCCCATTCACCTACATCGACTTGTTTTCAGGGATTGGCGGCTTCAGGCTTGCGCTTGACGCGAGGGGTGGCACGTGCGTCAATTTCAGTGAAATCAACCGTGACGCAATCGACACCTATTGCGCCAATTTTGCAGAGACGGGCAATTTAAACCTGGGCGACATCACCAAGATCAAGGAGCTTGCGCCACATGACGTGTTGACCGCCGGCGTTCCTTGCCAAAGCTGGTCGATTGCGGGACGCAATCTAGGCTTTGACGATGATCGGGGGCAGCTCTGGAACGACACGCTGTATTTGCTTAGCCAAGCACAGCCAAGGGCATTCATTTTTGAGAATGTCAAGGGGTTGGTTGACCCGCGCAATCAGCAGGCATTGCAGTACATTCTTCAGCGCATCAAAGTAGCAGGGTATTTCGCAAAGCATTTTGTGCTGACATCGTCAGACTACGGAGTTCCCCAAGACAGGGTTCGCGTGTACATCATTGGGTTTCGTGAGGAAAAGCACCTTCGCCAATTCAAATTGCCAATGCCTAGGCCGTGCAGATTGAAATTGCGCGATATTTTGCAGCAATCAGTCGACACGTCAGTTGAAATTGATGCGTCAGGTAGCCGTGACTTGTTTGGCGAAACAGTCCTGGACAAACGCCGGTATCGCAAGACCAGCGGCATGAACGATTTTTTTCTTTTCAACGACATCCGTAACGGACCGACCACAATTCACTCCTGGGATTTGAAGCCGACAACCGAACGGCAAAAAAAGATTTGCATGTTGTTGTTGCGCAATCGGCGCAAACCCGCTTATGGACGGCTCGACGGCAATCCGCTTTCGCTGGAGCACCTTCAGCAGCTAGATTGCACCATTGACGCATCTGAGCTGGACGCGCTGGTGACCATGGGGATTCTTAAAAATGTCCCGTACTCGTTTGCAATCACCGCAATAAAGGGCTCAACGCTCAGCATTGCAGAGGCGGTCATTGTTGATCGCGTGTCAGCTGGCGACACGTCGCTGGATGCGCTGAGGGAGTGCCGTGAATTAAGGCTCGCCAAGGTTGCATTGGACAAGTCCATTGCTGGCCTAGTTGCCAAAGGTGCTTTGGAATGCACTGAAATTCGTTACGAGTTTCGCTATACAAAAATCAGCACCGGGATTGAAGGGGTCAACAGGGTGTTCCTGCCTAGGTCGGAGGCATTTCCGACGCTTGTGGCCAGTGACACGAATGATTTTGTAGCGACGAAGGACGTGCAGTCTGAGACGGAAGAAGGTTTTAAACAGGCGTTTATGCAGGAAATATTCCATAAACGCCTTTTTCGCAAGGTTTCAAAAGAAGAAGCGTGCATGATTCAAGGCTTTCCAAAAGACTTTCGGCTACCTGAATCGCGCAATCGATGGATGAAGCTGGTTGGCAATAGCGTCTCCGTTCCTGTCATCGATACCTTGCTGGTCGCCATGACAGACACTGGCTGTTTTTCAGAGGCGGGGATTGACCGAGTCGAAAGCCCATTGGTGATTCATTCGCCTTCAGATTCGACATATCGGCTATCTGAGACTTTTGACGGTGCAATTGCATAACAAACCTTAAGTCGTCGCATCGGGCGCTTTTCAATTCGAATTTACCGCTTTCTATTTCAAGGAGTTTTCCCATGGCAATCAAACTAGGCATCAACGGCTTTGGCCGCATTGGGCGCAACGTGTTGCGCGCAGCGGTGCAGAACTTCCCCGACATCGAAATCGTCGGCATCAACGACCTGCTGGAGCCGGACTACCTGGCTTACATGCTGCAATACGACTCGGTGCATGGCCGCTTCAAGGGCAGCATTGCGGTGGAGGGCAACACGCTTATCGTCAACGGCAAACGAATTCGCCTCACGCAAGAGCGCGACCCGGCGGCGCTGAAGTGGAACGAGATTGGCGCGGACACTGTGCTCGAAGCCACGGGCCTCTTTTTGGACAAAGCCTCGGGTGAAAAACACCTCGCCGCTGGCGCCAAAAAAGTCATTTTCTCGGCGCCCAGCAAAGATGACACGCCGATGTTTGTTTTCGGCGTGAACGACAAAACCTACAAAGGCGAGGCGATCATTTCCAACGCCAGTTGCACCACCAACTGTCTGGCGCCGATTGCCAAGGTGCTGCACGACAAATGGGGCATCAAACGCGGCCTGATGACCACGGTGCATGCCGCCACCGCCACGCAAAAAACCGTGGATGGCCCGAGCAACAAAGACTGGCGCGGCGGCCGGGGCATTCTGGAGAACATCATCC
>JANOYE010000025.1:0-9076 GCA_031428695.1 Rhodoferax sp.
GGTGAGCATGAATGGCATCGAGCTGCAAGACCGCGAATTCTTCGCCGCGATTCGTGAAGGGCGCGAGCCCAACAGCTCGGTGGCGCAGGTTTTGAATTGTTATCAAGTTCTTGATAAACTGGAAAAACAACTTAATAGTGAGTTAAAAATAATCTAAATTGGTATATATTTAATAGCGATAAATATAGATTTTTCGTGACTTAAATACTTATTTGGATTTTATAAATATGAACAATAGAAAATTTGGACCATTCAACGTCAGCGCCATCGGCCTGGGCTGCATGAACCTGAACCACGCCTACGGCGCGCCACCTACGCCAGAGCAGGGCGAACGTGTTTTGCTCGGCGCGCTGGACGCCGGCGTGACGATGTTCGACACCGCCGCCTTGTACGGCTTGGGCAAAAGCGAAACGCTGATCGGCAAAGTGCTCAAAAACAAACGCAGCCAGTTCACGCTGGCCAGCAAAGGCGGCATGGCCGGTGTGGATGTGGCGGGCGACGGCAAACTCGTGCGTGTGATTGATGGCCGCCCCGAGACGGTTCGCAAGAACTGTGAAGACAGCCTGCGCCGCTTGCAGACCGATGTGATCGACCTGTATTACCTGCACCGCTGGGACAAAAAAGTGCCGATTGAAGACAGCGTGGGCGCGATGGCCGATTTGGTCGCGCGGGGCCACGTGCGCGCCATCGGCCTTTCAGAAGTCTCGGCGGCGACGATCAAAAAGGCCCACGCAGTGCATCCGATTTCTGCCGTGCAAACCGAGTATTCGCTGTGGACGCGCAACCCCGAAATCGCCGTGTTGGCGCTGTGCAAAGAGATCGGCGCCACCTTCGTCGCCTTCAGCCCAGTCGCGCGCGGTTTCCTCACCGACGTGCCGCCGGTTGAGGCCGAGATTGCCGCCAACGACATTCGCAAAACCATGCCACGTTTCATGGGCGAGAACTACAGCGCCAATTTGAAGCTGCGGGCGGCTTTCCAGGTCTTGGCGCAGGAAGCAGGTTGTACTTCGGCGCAATTGTCGTTGGCATGGTTGCTGCATAAAGCGGAGCACATCATCCCCATCCCCGGCACTCGCAGCGTCGAACATCTCAAAGAGGACATTGCCGCTGCCGACATCAAACTCAGCGCCGAGGTGATCCGGCGGGCTGAGGCCCTGGTGAATCAAAACACGGTGGCGGGAGCGCGTTACAACGCTCAAGCAACCAGCGAAGTGGATACTGAATCCTTCGCTTGAAGTCACAGGCTTGCGTGTTGCTTCCCCGGCGGGATCAGGCCGACGGGGCGTTCGGCTACGCGGCTCTCACCCGCCGCGATAGAGCACTCGGCCAAGTAGCGAATGTGCCGCGCGCGTTTACTAGCTGTGTGAGTGTTTTTCGCGGCGGGTGACATTCCCGGAGTCACTCACCCCGGCCTCTCCGGCTCGCCCAAGTTTGACCCAGAGTTCGCGGGTATCTCCCAGTCCCGTTCTACCGCCCAAACCGTTGGAAATCGCGTCAATTTCCGCTTTAATAGGCGAATCGACCAAACCCACGTTGCCATTCTGCGCGGGTGACGAAAACCTTTACTGGAGCGCCCATGTACAAACTGACCGTCAACGGCAAAACCCACGAGATCAATGCGGAAAACGAGATGCCGCTTTTGTGGGTGATTCGCGAGGAGATCGGCCTCACGGGTACCAAATTTGGCTGCGGCATCGCGCAATGCGGCGCTTGCACGGTGTACCTGGAGGGCCAGCCAGTGCGTTCGTGTTCAATCCCCGGCTCGGCAGTGGCCGACAAAAACATCACCACCATTGAAGGCCTTTCGCGGGATGCCTCGCACCCCATCCAGAAGGCCTGGGCGGCGCTGGACGTGCCTCAGTGCGGGTATTGCCAGTCGGGCCAGATCATGGCGGCGGCGGCGCTTTTGAAGGCCAAGCCGAAACCGACTGACCAAGACATTGACGCTGCGATGAGCAACATCTGCCGCTGCGGCACCTACCTGCGCATCCGCGCGGCGATCCACATGGCGGCGGGCACACGCGCGGCGAGTTTGACGGATCGGGTGGCTTTGGTCGATGGCGCCCACACCGTCGCGCAAGCGTGAGGAGCCCCACCATGAACAAACACGATTCTGGTCTTGCTGTCCACGCTGATGGTCAACCGAATATTTCACGCCGCCAATTCGTCGTCGGCTCTGCGGCCATGGCCAGCGGTGGCCTCGCGCTCGGTTTGAATTTCGGTGTCGGCATAGGTGAAGCGGCGGCGCAGGCTGTTGACGCCGAAGTCACCGTCTGGGTCGTCATCAAACCCGACGACAGCACGGTGATTCGCATGGCGCGCTCCGAGATGGGGCAGGGCACACGCACGGGCCTGGCGCAACTCGTCGTGGAAGAGCTTGAATGCGATTGGGCCAAGGTGTCCACCGAATACCCGTCACCTGGCCAGAACCACGCCCGCAAACGCGCCTGGGGCGACTTCGGCACAGGCGGCAGCCGGGGCATTCGCGGCTCCCAAGATTACGTGCGCCAGGGCGGCGCGGCAGCGCGGATGATGCTGTTGCAAGCGGCAGCCAACGAATGGGGTGTGCCGGTGGCAGAACTGGCGACCAGCAAAAGCGTGATCACCCACGCCGCGAGCAACCGGCGCACCAGTTACGGCAAAGTGGCACTGGCCGCATCGAAACTGCCGGTGCCTGACTTCAAAACCGTCAAGCTCAAAGACCCGCGCAGCTGGAAAGTCGCCGGCCAGTCGCTGCCACGCATCGACACCACCGACAAACTCGACGGCAGCAAAGTGTTTGGCGCCGACCTTCGCTTGCCCGGCATGTTGAGCGCGGCCATCATCGACTGCCCGGTGTTTGGCGGCAAGCTGGTGAGTTTTGACGACAGCAAAGTCAAAACCATGCGCGGCGTGAAAGGCGTGGTGAAGGTGGGCGCCACGGCGGTGGCGGTGGTGGCAGACAACTGGTGGCGCGCCAAAAACGCGCTGGCAGCGCTGCCCATCGTTTGGGATGAAGGCCCGAATGCGAATGTTTCCAGCGCCAGCATCGCCGCGCATTTAAAGGAAGGCTTGAGCGCGCCGGGCGACTACGCAGGCCGCAAAGAAGGCGACGCGCTCAAGGCGATTGCCGGTGCTGCGAAGAAAATCGAAGCCACCTACAGCACGCCCTTCCTCGCGCATGCCTGCATGGAGCCCATGAACGCCACCGTGCGTTACACGCCCGAACGAGCCGAGGTCTGGGTGCCGACGCAAAACGGCGAAGGCTCGCACGCGGCGCTGGCGGCGGCCACGGGTTTGCCGCTGGACAAATGCGAAGTTCACAAGATGGACTTGGGCGGTGGTTTTGGCCGACGTGGCGGCAACCAGGACTACACGCGCCAGGCGGCAGCCATCGCGATGCAGTTTCCGGGCGTGCCGGTCAAACTCCTGTGGAGCCGAGAGGAAGACATTGCGCACGATTTTTACCGCCCCCTATCGCAATGCCAAATGTCCGCCGGGCTGGATGCCGCTGGCAATTTGGTCGGTTTGCAATTGCGCTCCAGCGGCCAGTCGATCAACGCCTGGGTCAATCCGCAAGGCATTCGTGACGGCAAAGACGAGCGCCAGTTGCAAGGGTTTTGGAAGGAGCCTGGTGAAGCACAAATGGGCTACACCTTCCCTAATTTGCTCACCGAATACGCCATTCGCAACACCCATGTGCCGGTGGGCACTTGGCGCGGCGTGAACACCAACCAAAACGCGGTGTATCTGGAGTGTTTTCTGGAGGAAGTTGCGCGTGAATCTTTCAAGGTGACGGGCAAAGACTCTCTCGAATTCCGCCGCGCCTTGATGCAAAACTACCCGAAACACCTGGCGGTGTTGAACGCTGCTGCCGAGAAAGCCGGTTGGGGCAAACCACTGCCCGCAGGCGTGTTCCGGGGCATCGCGCAGTTCATGGGTTACGGCAGTTATTCGGCGGCGGTGGCTGAGGTTTCGGTCGGCCCCAACAACGCCCTCAAAGTGCATCGCTTGGTGCTGGCCACCAACTGCGGCCATGCGGTGAACCCGCAGCAGATCGCGGCGCAAGTGGAGGGCGGTGTGGCCTATGGTTTGAGCGCGCTTTATTACGGCGAAAACTCCATCGAAAAGGGCCGCGTGAAAGAGGTCAATTTCGACAGCTACCAGATCCTGCGCCTGGCGCAAATGCCCGTGGTTGAAACGGTGATCGTGCCGACCTACGACTTTTGGGGCGGTGTGGGCGAGCCAACGATTTGTGTGGCCGCGCCAGCGGTGTTGAATGCGCTGATGGCGGCTACCGGCAAACCTGCACGCGATCTGCCGCTTAAAAATCTAGGCTACACGTTCACCTAACGCCGGATCGAGGGCCCTTCCAGCGGCATGCCGTTGGCTCGCACCTTGAGGTACAGCTCCAAATCACGCAGCTCCGCCGCGCCGGGTGGCGGCACCACCGCTTGCACGCCGGAGTAACAGGCCCGCATGCGCCTGTCCATCGAGCCAATTTTTTGCCAGCTCATGCGGTAAACCGGAAAGCCGGTGGGGTTGCCGGGGCTGATCACGTCTACCCGCATTTGTTTGCCGATGTTTTGCTCGTGGCAATGCACACACGCCAGGTTGATGCGGCCCTGCCGCTTGGCGAAGAGCGCCGTGCCGTTTTCCAGCCGCGCCGACCAGGGCGCCATCTGCTCCCGCACCGGCTGCACGTTGATAGGCAGGCCTTTGGATTCCTGATGCAAGAGCGCGCTGAGCGACAACACATCGTCGTCATCCAGGCGCGCTCCCAAGCGACCGGCGCGTGCGCGGCAGGCGACGATTTGGTCTTCGAGGTTGATGAGCCGCTGGCCGTTGGCCGTGAGGCGCGGAAAACCTGGCACCGCCGCGCGCAAACTCGCCGGCGTGTTGTGGCAACTCTGGCAACTGGCGCCGCCCGTGGTGTCGGCCCATTGCTGTTTGCCTTTGTCCAGCCACAAAGAGACGGGGCTGTCTTGCTCATCAGCCTGGAGTTTCAACAGGCCGGGTGACAAAAACGCCTTGCCGCTGAGTTTGGAATCAGTGGGCCAGGGCTGTGCGGTGGCGGCCAGAACAATGCAAAAATTCAAGCCAATTGACGCCAGATGTCTCGAAAAACGTGCGTAGCCAGCTCTCATTTTTCTAGCAGGAGCATGGTCTGGACACTGCCGCGCGCGCCCGCGTCGTCAAGCCAATCGACCGCGACCGTGCCGCCATCAGCAGGCACAGTGACGGGAAACGCCACAAACGGGTTGCTCGAAATGCCGGTGCCCGGCTCCATGTCCAAAATCAGTTTGCCATTGAGCGTGACGCGAATCTGCGTGATCACATTGCGCTTTACCGGCACGCCCGAGTCGTCCACGCGAAACCCGGTCTCCATCGGGTGCCCGACGATCCAGCGCGCCTCCACTGTGTTGCCGGGGCGGATGTTGCCTACAAACGTGAGGCGGGAAGGAATCTGTGTGGCCATCTTTTTGATTTAGCTGCCGTCGAAACATGCCGACGAGGTGATGATGGTCGGCTTGCTGGCGCCGCGTTTGCTGCCGTCTGAGAGGGTGGCCACCACCCAAGCTTCTTGCGTGCCAGCCAGGCGCAGGCGGGTGCTGAAGTTGTAGCTGGCTTGCGGCTCGGGCAGGCGAAGTTTGAGCGCGCGGGTGTTGGGGTTCTCCGGCAAAAACACCTCGATGAGTTCGATCTTCAAACCCGCTGGCGCGTTGATTTGCACTTGCAGCGGCACCGCCGAGCCGGTGTCTGCCAGGCGGGGGAAATCCATCACCACACCGTCGCTGTTGAGCTTCATGGCCTCCAGGTGGTTTTGCCGCACGTGGTCGATGAAGGCTTGGGCAAACACCGTGGGTGCGGCGGCTAGCAGGGGCAACGCGGCCAGCGCACGGCTCGCGCGGCGGCGGGTGAATGAAGCGGCAATTTTCATGGTCATGAAATTCAGCGTGGGGTTCAAGACAACAATTCCCAAAGTTTCAACGCAAGGTCAACAAAGCCGCCACCACGTGTTCGATCTGCTCCTCGCTCAGGATGGATTGAGCCACCACCGAGGTGTTGGTTCCCGCCGTGGTGCCAAACGGCGGCATCATCGTATCAGGCTTGATTTTGCGGGCGTCGAAGACCCACTGGCGCAAGGCGGCAGCGTCGTGGCGGCTGCCAATTTTGTCAAACGAGGGCCCGAAGGTGCTGGGCAAATCACGTTGCCCCGGCACCGCATGGCAGGCCACGCAGTTGCCCAGGGTGCCGGTGTTGATGATGCGAAAACCCTGCTCGGGCACACCTTGGGCCCATGCCACGCTACCCAAGCGACTTACACCAGTGCCCAATAGCAGCACAGCGGCCACGAGGAAGTTGCAAATCTTGTCAGAGAAAGACTTGGAATTGAGCTTGGAGTAGGGCTCAGGTTTAGGCTTGAGTTTGGGCATGACCCGGATTGTGGCATTGCCTTCACAGCCCTGCACAAGGCGTCAAACTAAAGTGTCAACCCTGTTCCCACAGGTCGCCCGCCAGCAAACCGGTGGGGCGTTTCAGGCGCGCGCGCGCGGAGGCGTCATGCTGCAGCGTCGCCCGCCACCAGTCGGTGGTGACGCGCGCCAGCAGCGCGTGGTGCGCGGCTTGCAGTTCCCGTGTCACGCTGGCACGCGGAATGATCTCTGCAGGCGCGCCGACTTGCCCAGCGAATGTCATGTGGTCAGCGTCTTTCAGCACCAGGTGCGCCTTGCGCCCCGCCGGCAGCGCGCCAAATACGCGGAAGCGGCGCTCGGCCGTGTTGCCCACGCCCACCACGTCGCTGTCAAGCGTGCCGGTGATCGACAGCACGGGCCGCTCCACCGGCTCGAAGGAGTGGCGCGCCTCCATCTGCAGAGGTATGGCGGGCGAGAAGGCCACGTACGACGCCAAGCGCGGCTCCTCCAGCCCGCGATAACCGGGAAAGCGCTGCCCCGCCATTGCCAGCGTGGTCTGCGCACCAAACGAATGGCCGCTCATGCCCACCTGATTCGGTCGCGTATTGGTCCAGCGCCCACCACCGCGCCCATCTAGTGTGGCCTGGCGCCGCGCCAGCTCATCCAGCACATGCACCACATCGCGCATGCGCGCCATAAACTGATCGGCATTGGCCACCGATTGCAACGCGCGCTGGTCGGTGAAGGTGCTCGTCACCGCGCGCACCGCGTCCAAGTCGCTGCCCCGGTGTTGCAGGTGCAGCACGACGAATCCGGCGGCGGCCCAGGCCTCGCCCCAAACCGTGCCGCCGTCAGTGGTGCCGCCCAGCCCGTGCGAAAAAATCACCACCGGCCGCTCGCCCGGCCAGGCCGCGGCGTCAGGCCAGCGAATCTTGATGGGAATCTCGCGGCTGCGCGCGGAGTCCACCCAGGTTTCGTTGACAACTTCAGCGCCCACGCTCTGCGCCCGCACACACAGCGGCACACCCGGCAGGGTGCTGGCAAGCAGGGCCTGGACGCAGGCACGGCGATGGAGAGTCATGGGTTGGATTATCGGTTTTGTGGGCGGATTTGCCAATTCGGGTTGCTATAAAAAATATATCTAACTATTGAATATATACGTGACTTAGGGGGTTAATTTTTCTTGAATTTTTGACAGAGAAGGTGTTTTTAAGTAAAAATTAATATACATGTTAACTATCTCTGAAAATCCAGGCAACGAACCAAAAGCATACCGGCGCATTCCACACTTCTCGTACGGTTCGTTTTTGCAAACGCCTCGCCTAGAATCAATCGCATGGGTAATGCATGACGCCGGAAGCCAAAGCAAGAGTCGCGATAGACGCGCTGCTCACCATTGCTGGCTGGCACGTCTGTGATTTGGCAAACGCCAATATCCATGCAGCCCGAGGCGTCGCCATCCGTGAGTTCCCCCTTAACCCCGGCTACGGCTTTGCCGATTACTTGCTTTACATAGGCGGCAAAGCCGCTGGCGTGATCGAGGCCAAGAAAGAGGGCGCCACGCTCACGGGAGTGGAAATTCAATCTGCCCGCTACGCGCAGGGGCTGCCGGCCAGCTTGCCAGCCTGGCGCAGGCCCTTGCCCTTCAGTTACGAGTCCACCGGCATCGAGACCCATTTCACCCAGGGACTGGACCCCGAGCCGCGCGCCCGCGCCGTGTTCGCTTTCCACCGGCCCGAGACGCTGGCTGCCTTTCTGAAGGGTGCCCCCGAGGCCTCTGTTTTCCACACCGGCCCCGGCAGCCCCTTGGCGGCCAACGAACCTCACCCCACCTTCCTCGGCCGCCTGCAATCCTTGCCACCGTTGAAGGAAGAAGGCCTTTGGCCCGCGCAAGTCATCGCCATCCGCAACCTGGAAAATTCGCTCAAGGCCAACAAGCCCCGCGCCCTGATCCAGATGGCCACCGGCAGCGGAAAAACCTTCACCAGCATCAGCTTTATCTACCGCCTGATCAAGTTTGGCGGTGCCAAACGCGTGCTGTTTCTGGTGGACCGGGGCAACCTGGGCCGCCAGACCAAAAAAGAGTTTGACCAATACACCTCGCCCTACAACAACTACAAGTTTGGCGAGGAATACATCGTCCAGCACCTGCAAAGCAACCAGCTCGACACCACGGCGCGGGTGACCATCTGCACCATCCAGCGCCTGTTCAGCATCCTCAAGGGCAGGGAGCTGGCCCCCGAAGACGACGAGCAAAGCGTGGATGGCCTGGCGAACCTGGGCAATGGGCTGTTCAACAAGCCCGAGCCCATCGCCTACAACCCCGCCTTCCCCATCGAGACCTTCGACATCATCGTCACCGACGAAGCCCACCGCAGCATCTACAACCTGTGGCGCCAGGTGCTGGAGTACTTTGACGCGTATTTGATCGGCCTGACCGCCACGCCCAGCAAGCAAACCTTTGGCTTCTTCAACCAGAATCTGGTGATGGAATACGGCCACCCCCAGGCCGTGGCCGATGGCGTCAACGTCAACTACGACGTCTACCGCATCCGCACCCAGGTCAGTGAGCAGGGCGCGCAGGTGGAGGCGGGCTACTCCGTGGGTTACCGCGACCGCCTCACCCGCAAAACCCGCTGGCAAGAGCTGGACGAAGACATGGCCTACGACGCCGACGCGCT
>JANOYE010000026.1:0-13536 GCA_031428695.1 Rhodoferax sp.
GACGTTGAACAGGCCCACGGTATCGGCGTAACACATGGGGCCACCGCGCCACAGCGGGAAGCCGTAACCCATGAGGTAGACCATGTCGACATCGCTGGCCTTGGAGGCGATGCCTTCTTCGAGGATGCGCGCGCCTTCGTTCACGAGGGCGTACACCAGGCGCTGCACGATTTCTTCGTCGCTCACCTTGCGCGGTTTGATGCCCAATGAAGCGCGGTGGTCTTCGATCATTTTGACGACTTCGGCGTTGGGAACGGCATCGCGTTTGCCGGCCACGTAGTCGTACCAGCCCATGCCAACCTTTTGGCCGAAGCGGCCTTTCTCACACAACAAGTCAGCGGTTTTGCTGTACAACATGCCGGGCTTCTCGACCACGCGGCGCTTGCGGATGGCCCAGCCGATGTCGTTGCCGGCCAGGTCGCCCATGCGGAACGGGCCCATGGCGAAGCCGAATTTTTCGATGGCCTTGTCCACCTGCTCGGGCGTGCAGCCTTCGTCCAGCAAAAAGCCGCCCTGGCGGCCATATTGCTCAACCATGCGGTTGCCGATGAAGCCGTCGCACACGCCGGAGACAACCGCCGTCTTCTTGATCTTCTTGCCCACCGCCATCACGGTGGCCATCACGTCTTTGCCGGTTTTCTCGCCGCGCACGACTTCGAGCAGCTTCATCACGTTGGCCGGGCTGAAGAAATGCAGGCCGACCACGTCTTGCGGGCGTTGGGTGAACGAGGCGATCTTGTTCACGTCGAGCGTGGAGGTATTGCTGGCCAGAATTGCGCCGGGTTTCATCACGCGGTCGAGTTCTTTGAACACCTTTTCTTTGACGCCCATTTCTTCAAACACCGCCTCGATCACCAAGTCGGCGTCTTTCAGGTCGTTGTAGTCCAACGTGGTGGAAAGCAGTGCCATGCGCTGGTCGAGTTTGTCTTGTTTGAGCTTGCCTTTTTTGACTTGCGAGTCGTAGTTCTTGCGCATGATGCCGATGCCTTTGTCCAAGGCTTCTTGCTTCATCTCCAGCATTTTGACTGGGATGCCGGCGTTCAAGAAATTCATCGAGATGCCGCCACCCATGGTGCCAGCGCCAATGACAGCCACCGACTTGATCTCGCGCTGTGGCGTATCGGCGGGCACGTCAGGGATTTTGGAGGCTGCACGATCGGCCACAAAAATATGGCGCAGGGCCTTGCTCTCGGGTGTTTGCATCAGCGCGATGAAGATCTCGCGCTCGGCCTTCATGCCTTCATCAAACTTCTTTTTCGTCGCGATTTCGACAATATCGACGTTTTTGAGCGGCGCCGGGAAGTTCTTCGACATGCCGCCCACCATGTTGCGGGCAAATTGGAAGTAGGCGTCACCCAGCGGGTGTTTGCACGGCAAGTTGCGCACCAGCGGCATAGGCCGCACATCCGCTTTTTCGCGGGCGAAGGCAATTGCTTCTTCAACCACCGTCTCGGCGCTCTTGGCCATCTTGTCGAACAGTTTTTGGCCTGGCAACATCGCCAGCATCTCGCTCTTGACGGGCTCGCCGCTGACCATCATGTTCATGGCCACCTCGACGCCCAACACGCGCGGCAGGCGCTGTGTGCCGCCCGCGCCGGGAATCAGGCCGAGCTTCACCTCAGGCAGCGCCACCAGGCAGCCGGGCGCGCAAATGCGGTAGTGGCAACCCAGCGCCAGCTCTAGCCCGCCGCCCATAACAATCGTGTGTACTGCGGCCACAACCGGCTTGGATGAATATTCACACGCCAGGATCACGCTGAGCAGGTTCGGCTCCATGCCGGCTTTGGGCGAGTTGAACTCTTTGATGTCTGCGCCGCCTGAAAACGCCCGACCTGCGCCGGTGATGACGATGGCTTTCACGGCAGCGTCCGCATTCGCTTTGGCCAGGCCGTCGGCAATGCCCGCGCGGGTGGCGTACCCCAGGCCGTTGATGGGTGGGTTGTTCATGCTGATCACGGCGACATCGCCATGAACTTTGTAGTCAGTAGTCATGCTGGAAATCCTTCAAACAGGGGGAAGCACTGGGGGGCAACAGAGAGTCATGAGAGTCAAAAAAGAACGGTCGTGCGTTTTTTTGCGATTGTAGGAGCTTGGGCTTACGCAGTTGGCCCAAATCCTAGACGTAAATACCGCAGTTTGTCGCAGCAGAGACAGCGCGTCAAACCTCGAGCCATTCTTTGCGAATATCCACATTGTTGCGGAGGGTTTGCGGCGTGCCTTCAAAAACAATGCTTCCATGCCCCATGACCAGGGTGCGGTCAGAAATGGCCATGGCGATGGTCAGTTTTTGCTCAATCAGCAAGACTGAAATGCCACGTTTCTTCAGCTCCTTCAGGTAGTCTGCCACCAACTCGACAATTTTCGGCGCCAGGCCTTCGGTGGGTTCGTCAATGATGATCAGATCAGGATCGCCCATCAGCGTGCGGCACAGCGTCAACATTTGCTGTTCACCGCCCGACATCACGCCCGCCTCGGTATGTTGGCGCGCTTTGAGCCGTGGGAACAGCGCATACATGTCGTTCAGAGACCAGCGCCCGGTCTTGTTGGCGCTCTTTTGGCCGAGGTACAAGTTTTGCTCAACCGTCAGGGTCGGGAAAATGTCGCGACTTTCGGGCACATAACCGATGCCCAGGTGCGCAACTTCAAACGTGCGCTTGCCCAGAATCTCCTGTCCTTTCCAAGTCAAGGAGCCTTGGCAATCCACCAAACCCATGATGGCCTTGGCGGTGGTGGAGCGCCCGGAGCCGTTGCGCCCAAGAAGAGCCACAATTTCACCGGCCTTCACCTCAAAATCGACACCATGCAACACATGGCTTTTGCCGTAAAAGGCGTGGAGGTTTTGAATTTTCAACATAGTCATTGCCCGTCCACCTGGGCGTCTGCAATCGACGAACCCAGATAAGCTTCCTGAACCCGCGGGTTGGCGCGCACCGCCTCGGGCACATCGTAGGCCAAGACCTCGCCGTAAACCACCACGGCAATCTTGTCGGCCAGCCCAAACACCACACCCATGTCGTGTTCAACCGTCAACAAGGTTTTGCCCACCGTCACATCTTTGATCAACTTGATGAAGCGGCCGGTTTCTGATTTGCTCATGCCCGCCGTTGGTTCGTCCAACAAGATCACGTTGGCACCGCCAGCAATGGTGATGCCGATCTCAAGCGCCCGCTGCTCGGCATAGGTGAGGTTCATCGCCAACACATCGCGTTTTTTGTCCAATGCCACCATGCCCATTAATTCCTCGGCACGCGCGTTGGCGTCATCCAAGTTGGCCAGGAACTTCAGAAACGTGTATTTGTACCCGAGGCTCCACAACACGCCACAGCGCAGGTTCTCAAACACGCTGAGCTTGGGGAAGATGTTGGTGATTTGAAAGCTCCGGCTCAAGCCCAGGCGATTGATTTCGAACGGCTTCTTACCATTCAATCGCTGGCCATTGAGCAGCACGTCGCCGCTGGTGGGCTCGAAACGGCCGCTGATCAGGTTGAACAGGGTGGACTTGCCCGCGCCGTTGGGGCCGATGATGCCAACCCGCTCCCCTGGGGGAATCGCCAGGTTGACGCCACGGATGATCTCGGTTTTGCCAAAACTCTTGCGCAGGTCTTTGAGTTCAAGTGCGTAGGTCGTCACAGGCTGTCTCTCCGCTTCATTTCTGTTTCTATGCTCTCCTGGATCTGACTCCATTTCTTCGCGAACTGCCGCCGGAAGACCTCAAACAGGGCCAGCCCGGCGAGCATGACCACGCCCGCGCCCATCCAGCTGGTCAGCCCTTTGGCATTGAGCGTCGCCCCGAGGAATCGAAGCTCGGGCCCCAAAGCCGCGTTGAGTTGCAGGTGGTAAGTCATCTCGATCATGGCGGCAGCGCCAAGCAAAACCACCACGGCCGTGATCGTCAGCGCAATGTAGCTGCCCCAAAGTTTGCGCAAGTGGCCAAACATCGCCACCCGCAGGTTCATCATGATGAGCGAGGCCACCCCACCCGGCGCAAACATCACCATGAACAGGAAGATCAATCCCAGGTAAAGCAGCCAGGCTTTGGTGAACTCAGAAAGGAGGACAAAGGCCAGCACCATCAACACAGCGCCAATGATGGGGCCAAAGAAGAAAGTCGCACCGCCCAAAAAGGTGAACAGCAGGTAGGCGCCCGAACGGTAACCACTGACCACCTCGGAAGTCACGATTTCAAAATTCAACGCCGCCAGCCCACCTGAAATGCCAGCAAAGAACGCCGCAATGATGAAGGCGATGTAACGAACCTTTTGGGTGTCGTACCCCACAAACTCCACCCGCT
Source organism: Rhodoferax sp. (assembly GCA_031428695.1). Classification (GTDB taxonomy): domain Bacteria; phylum Pseudomonadota; class Gammaproteobacteria; order Burkholderiales; family Burkholderiaceae_C; genus JANYCG01. The sequence goes on from JANOYE010000026.1 coordinate 4,292, forward strand.
CCGGGTTGTCACGCACCGCATTGAGCATGCGCCCCAACGGCGTTCGCGTGAAGGCAAACATGAGGCCGGTACAAACAAAGGTGTAGACCGCGATCAGGTAGTAAAGCTGGATCTGCGGGCCGTATGTCAACCCGAAGACTTTGGAACCCGCCACCCGGTTGCCGGAAACACCGCCTTCACCGCCAAAAAACTCGGGGAACATCAAAGACATGGCCCAAACCAGTTCGCCGATGCCCATGGTGATCATGGCAAATGGTGTCGCCGCCTTTTTGGTGGTGACCCATCCCAACACAACGGCGACCAGCATGGCGGCCAACCCGCCCACAATGGGAATCAAGCTCACCGGCAAGGGCAAACCGCCCGTCACCAGGTTCAAGGTATGAATCGCCAGAAACGAGCCCATGCCGGAATACACCGCATGGCCGAAGCTCAACATGCCGCCCTGCCCCAACAACATGTTGTAGCTTAGGCAAACGATGATCGCAATGCCCATCTGGCTGAGCATGGTGTGGCTCAAACTGCTGGTAAAAAACATCGGAACCACCAGCAGAACCGCCGCAAAAGCGGTCCAGACGATGATGCGACCCTTGATGGTTGGCTTATTTGCCGGGATCGTCGCAGAGGTAGTGCCTGCCATGCTTCAGCCCTCCCGCTTTCCAAGCAAGCCCTTGGGCCGGAAAATCAAGATCAATACCAGCAGCAAGTAGGGCAAGATCGGCGCGATCTGGCTGATTTTGAGCTTCCACAAGGCGTAGCCAAAAGTTGATGGCGACAGCGCAATGCCAATCACCTGCAGCGCCGACTGGACGGATGCGTCAATGGCCACGGCGAAGGTTTGCAAAATGCCGATCAGCAGCGACGCTAAAAACGCCCCCGCCAGCGAGCCCATGCCACCCACCACCACCACCACAAAAATCACCCCGCCCACCGAAAACGCCATGCTCGGCTCAGTCACATACGCGTTGCCGCCAATCACGCCGGCCAACCCCGCCAGCGCGCAACCGCCGCCAAACACCATCATGAAGACGCGTGGCACGTTGTGGCCCAAGGCTTCGACGATTTCCGGATGGGTCAACGCGGCTTGGATTACCAGGCCGATGCGGGTTCGGGTCAACAGCAGCCAGATCGCCAACAGCATCAAAAGAGCCACCAGCATCATGAAGGCGCGGTAGGTCGGAAACTGGGTTCCAAACAGGGTGAACAAGGGCCCGTCCAGCGCGACTGGCACTCGGTAGTCCACCGAACTGCGACCCCAAACGAGTTGAACCAGCTCCAGGATGATGTAACTCAAGCCGAAGGTGATCAGCAACTCGGGCACATGCCCGAACTTGTGCACCCGGCGCAGGCAATAACGCTCAAACGCCGCGCCCATCAGGCCAACCAGTAGCGGTGCCACAAATAGTGCCGGCCAAAAACCGATTAAGGACGTGGTGGTGTAGGCGAAATAGGCGCCCAGCATGTAAAACGAGGCGTGGGCGAAATTCAAAACGCCCATCATGCTGAAAATCAGCGTCAAGCCGGAACTGAGCATGAACAGCAACAGGCCGTAGCTGATGCCGTTGAGCAGTGAGATGGTGTAAAACTCCATGGTGCCTTTGCAGTTCAAATCGCTAAAAAAAATGCCGGGCGGTTGACGCCCGGCATCTGATCATTGTCAGGCCATCACGATGGGGCCAATCTGGCGGATCGCGTCAAGCTGGCCGCTTCATCTGGCAGCTGGTGGGCGTGCTCGCCACATACGGCTCCATCTGTTTGATCGGCACGAAGGTGTAACCCGTCTTTTCGACGCTGTATTCGCCTTTTTTGGCCTTTTGCCACTTGGTGACAAACATCGACTGTTGCATCTGGTGGTCAGAGGCGCGCATGGTCACCTCGCCAGCGAAACTTTTCACCGACAGGCCTTCCATGGCCTTGGCTACCTGAACCGGGTTGGTGGATTTGGCTTTGGCCATGGCACCGCCGAGCAGATGAATGCCGTTGTAGGTGGCGAATGTGTAATAGTCGTCGTCAAACTTCTTCAGAAACTCCTGCCCCATCTGGCCCAATTCGCCCGTGTGGTTAGAGTGCCCGTAGGCAATCACGTAAACCTCGCTGTCGCCGCCGGCAGCCAGCGCCGTCGGCGTGCCGGTGACGCCTGCGTAATAGGTGTACATCGGCAGTTTCAGGCCGGCATCGTTGAGCGCCTTGACAAACAAGGTCAGGTCGGCGCCCCAATTGCCCGTCACGATGGTGTCGGCACCAGACTGCTTGATCTTCGCAACGTACGGGGCGAAGTCTTTGACTTGGCCAATTGGGTGCAAGTCTTCACCGGCGATTTTTACGTCAGGGCGCTTGCGGGCGATGCCTTCCTTGAAATAACGGGCCACTTGCTGGCCGTGCGAATAGTTTTGGTTGAGCAGGTAGACACTCTTGACCTTGGGCTGGTCTTTCATGAAAGTCGTCAGCGCTTCCATCTTCATGGTGGTGTCGGCGTCCAGGCGGAAGTGCCAGTAATCGCACTTTTCGTTGGTCAGCGCTGGGTCTACGGCCGCGTAGTTCAGGTACACCACTTCCTTGCCGGGGTTGCGTTCGTTGTGCTTCGATACTGCATCCAAAATGGCCATGGCGGCGCCGGAGCCATTGCCCTGCGTGACATAGCGAAAACCTTGGTCGATGGCGGCTTTGAGCGTGTTCAGGCTCTCTTGGGGCGAACCTTTGTTGTCAAACCCGACGACTTCAAACTTGACGCCCGCCGCGTTTTTGGTGCCGCTGAAACGGTCTGCTACATACTGCCAGCTCTTAAGCTGGTTTTGGCCCACATTGGCAAACGGGCCCGACAGCGGGTCCATGAAGGCGATCTTCACGGTCTCGCCCTTTTGGGCATAGGCCGCGCCTGCACAAGCCAGCGCCACCGAGATGGTGATCAATTTGGCAACAATCTTCATAGTTAACTCCTGGGAAAAATGGGGAAATTGGACAACCGGTGTAGCGTAATGCAAGTTGCGGAATGAACCGCTAGGGCTAGCCCTAACTGCTATCCCGAAGGTGACTGCTGACGAAGACACGCACCATCTCGGAGCAGCCCTCAGAGCAGCCCTTAGAGCAGCCTTTAAAGACTCGGCAACTTGTAGTCCTTCAACTGCTCGCGAAGCTTCATTTTCTGCATTTTTCCGGTGGCACCCAGCGGAATGGCTTCGACAAACACGACGTCGTCTGGGATCTGGAATTTGGCCGTCTTGCCAACAAAAAAGGCCAGCAGTTCGTCGCGGCTTACCTCCATGCCCGGCTTTTTGACCACAGCGATGATGGGCCGCTCGTCCCATTTGGGGTGAACCATGCCCACACACGCGGCCATGGCGACGGCTGGGTGCGCCATGGCGATGTTTTCCACGTCGATCGAGCTGATCCACTCGCCGCCGGATTTGATGACGTCTTTGCTGCGGTCAGTGATCTGCAAGAAGCCGTCGGCGTCAATGGTGGCGACGTCGCCCGTGGGAAACCAGCCGCCTTCGACCAGCGGTGAGCCGCCCTCCTGCTTGAAGTATCGCTCGATGATCCACGGCCCCTTGACCAGCAAGTCGCCGGAGGTTTTGCCGTCCCAGGGCAACTCTTTGCCGTTGTCCGGATCGACGATTTTCATGTCCACGCCAAAAATCGCGCGCCCCTGTTTCAGGCGGATTTTGGTCTTTTCGCCCGATGGCAGGTCGAGGTGGGCGTTCTTCAGTGTGCAGACCGTGCCCAGAGGCGACATTTCCGTCATGCCCCAGGCGTGCAACACATCGACGTTGTAGTCGTTGTTGAAGGTGGCCATCATGGCCGGCGGGCAGGCTGAGCCGCCAATCACGGTGCGGTTGAGTTTGCTGAATTTCAGATTCGCCGGCTTCATGTGGCTGAGCATCATCTGCCACACGGTGGGCACACCTGCGGCAAAAGTCACGGCTTCGGCTTCAATGAGTTCGTAGACCGATTTGCCGTCCAGCGCCGGGCCGGGGAAGACCAGCTTGGCGCCCGTCATCGCCGCCGCATACGGAATGCCCCAGGCATTCACGTGGAACATCGGCACCACGGGCAAGATGCTGTCGCGCGCGCTGATGCACATCACGTCAGGCAGCGCGGCGGCGAAGGTGTGCAAAAGCGTGCTGCGGTGGCTGTACAACGCGGCTTTGGGGTTGCCGGTGGTGCCGCTGGTGTAACACATGCTGGAGGCCGAGTTTTCATCAAACTGCGGCCAGGCGTAGGTGGTTGGCTCTTTACCGATCCAGGCTTCGTAACTCTGCAGGCCGGGGATGCCGCTGTTTTCAATCAGTTCTTTGGGCAGCGCCGCCGCGTCGCACAAGGCGATGAAGTGTTTGATGCTGGTGCAGCGGCTGTGCACGGCTTTGACGATGGGCAAAAAGCTCATGTCAAAACACAGCACCGAGTCTTCCGCGTGGTTGGCGATCCAGACGATTTGGTCTGGGTGCAGGCGCGGGTTGAGCGTGTGCAACACTTTGCCCGAGCCGCTGACGCCGAAGTACAGCTCCAGGTGGCGGTAACCATTCCACGCCAGAGTGGCCACGCGGTCGCTGAAGTTGAGCTTCAGGCCATCGAGGGCGTTGGCCACCTGGCGGCTGCGCTGGGCCACCTGTTTGTAGGTGTAACGATGCATGTCGCCCTCGACTCGGCGCGAGACGATTTCACCTTCGCTGTGGTGGCGCTCTGCGAATTCGATCAACGACGAGATCAACAGGTTTTGGCTTTGCATTAATCCTTGCATGGATCGGCTCCTGATTGTTTTGACGACAACTTTGGAGAATACCTCAGTGGCAGCGCCGCTTCAGTGATTTGCGGGACAATCTTTGCATGAACTCTGCCGTGCTGAAACCTCTGCCTGACACTCTTGAAACCCAGCCAGAAAATGGCGCTCTAAGCGCCCGCAGCGATGGGGTCGATCCGAGCTTAAGCTGGCAGGCAGGTTTTGCCGCGCTCGGGCCCAGTTTCTACACCCGCTTGTCGCCCGAGCCTTTGCCCCAGCCGTATTGGGTGGGCCGAAGCGCGCAGGTCGCGGATTTGCTGGGTTTGACGCCAACGCAAATGGCCTCAGGCGATCTGCTTCAGGCCTTGACGGGCAACAGTTTGCTGAAGGGTTCCAACCCGCTGGCCAGCGTCTACAGTGGCCACCAGTTCGGCCAATGGGCGGGCCAACTGGGAGATGGACGCGCAATCTTGCTGGGCGAAACGGCTGCCTCGGGCGGTGCCACAAGCGGCGCAGGCTTGGAGATCCAGCTCAAAGGCGCCGGGCGCACGCCCTACTCCCGCATGGGCGATGGCCGCGCGGTGCTCCGCAGCAGCATCCGCGAATTTTTGGGTTCTGAGGCCATGCACGGCCTGGGCATCCCGACCTCGCGCGCCCTGTGTGTCACCGGCTCAGACGCCCGCGTGCGCCGTGAAGAAATCGAGACCGCTGCCGTGGTGACACGTGTGGCGCGCAGCTTCATCCGGTTCGGGCATTTTGAACATTTTTCCTACAACGATCAACTTGATCAATTAAAATCTTTGGCAGATTATGTTATAGATCGATATTACCCATCAAGTCACGAAAAATATGCTCAAGAAGCTCCTGAAAAAGGAGTAAATTCAACCAATTTTGTAAAATCAAATATATATTCAACGCTTTTACAGGCCGTGAGCGAAAAGACCGCCGCGATGGTCGCGCAATGGCAATCGGTGGGGTTTTGCCACGGCGTCATGAACACCGACAACATGAGCATCCTGGGCCTGACCATCGACTATGGCCCCTTCCAGTTCATGGACGCCTACGTGCCCGGCCACATCTGCAACCACAGCGACACGGGCGGGCGTTACGCCTTCAACAAACAGCCCAACATCGCTTACTGGAACCTCTACGCGCTCGGGCAGGCGCTGCTGCCGCTGATGGGCGAAGGGGCCGAGGCGCAAGCGCTGGCCGTGGTGGCGCTGGAATCGTACAAAACCGTGTTCCCGGCCGAATTTGAGGGCCGAATGCGGGCCAAACTCGGCCTGAGCGATGTCCAGGAAGGCGACCCCGCAGAAAATGCCGCGCATGACCGATCGCTGATCGAAAACATCCTTAAGCTGCTCGCCAAAGACCGCGTTGACTTCACCATTTTCTGGCGCCGTTTGAGCAACCACATCGCTGGCGACACGCTCGCCCCGGTGCGCGATTTGTTCCTTGACCGCGCCGCGTTCGATACCTGGATGCTACAGTATTCAGAGCGACTTACGAAGATTTCCCGTGACTTAACAGCCCAATTGATGCTAAAGACCAACCCGAAATACGTGTTGCGCAACCATTTGGGTGAAGAAGCCATCCGCAAAGCCAAAGTGAAAGATTTCACCGGCGTGCGCGATGTGTTGGCCCTCTTGGAGCGGCCTTTTGATGAACACCCCGGGTTCGAGGCCTTCGCCGGTTTCCCGCCGGATTGGGCGGCAGGGATTGAGATTAGCTGCTCGTCTTGACTGCGTCAAATAGCAAAATGCATTGACAATCAGCTTGTCGGTATGTACCATGAGACATACCATCGCTCGACACGGATGTCCTCATGCACCAAACCGCCAAAATATTCACCACAGGCCGCAGCCAGGCGGTTCGCCTGCCGCTTGAATTCCGCTTTGACGTGCCGGAAGTTTTCATCCGGCGCGATGCCGCTACGGGCGACGTTGTGCTGTCGCGCAGGCCGACCGACTGGCAAGGCTTGCTCGACGCCGTTGCGCTGAACAAAGGCGAAGACTTCGTGATCGAGCGCAAGCCCGCATCATCGCGGCGCGATCCGTTTGAAGGGTGGAAGGAGTGATCCTGGCGCGAACCGCAAGCTTCATGCTGGACACCAATGTCGTCAGCCACATCATGCAGGGCCGGGACGCCGCTCTGTTGCAAAGACTGGCGCAAGCCGCTGTCGGCGACGTCGTCATCTCCAGCGTCACACTCGCGGAAGTGGAATACGGCCTGTCCCGCAAAGGCCATCCTCCCCGTTTGAAAAATGCGCTGGATCAGTTGTTGTTGCGCATCGATGTGCTGCCTTGGGACGAAGCGGTTGCCCGGTGTTACGGCGAGCTGTGCGCAACGCTGGAGGCCAGCGGCGTCTCCCTGAGCGACATGGACATGATGATCGCCGCCCATGCGGTGTCAGTCAGCGCCACTTTGATCAGCCGGGACAAGGCGTTTGGGCAGTTGCCGGAGCGGCTGCGGGTGGTGGTTTGGTGAAATCAAAATCTCGCTGAGTGCTTTTCTTGACCTGTCCTTGGCCTGTGCACCCCCGCACGGCGACCGGGCCATGCGCATGCGGTTTTGGGATAGAAGTTCCGCGCGGGCGCGAAAAATTCGTGCCGAAATGACATGGCTGGGTGGTCGCGGAATTTCTTGTTGATGTGTTCAAAGGCCCCTACCGCAACGCGTTCCACCCCAAAGCCCGGTCACATGACCCAGTCACCGCGCTCCGCTGGCGTATCAAAGGGTGGTGGGACGGGAATTCGGGCGGTTGCGACGGCGTTCTTTTTGTCAAACCTGCTGCTAGCCATCGCAGAATATATATGAAATGCTATTGAAAAAACAGCGCTTAACGTCAGAGTTCAGCGGATGCCGTAGGCAATCCGTTGGAACGACCAGTTAAACAGCTTGGGGCCAATTGATTTGCACTTTCCGGCTATTGGCAAGACAGTCGCGCAAATACAAGTTAATCAGACTCTGATACGGAACGCCAGCTTCATTGGCCATTCCCTTGAAATAATCCACAACATCCTCAGACAGTCGCATAGTGACGGGCTTCTTCAGCTTCGATGCGTATGGATTTTTACGTGACTTCAGTTTGGAGAGATCGTATTCTGCTTTCATGGCTTTGCACCTCGATAGAACGCGCTTTCACGCTTGGTTGCCTTGCGGGCCGAGATAATTCGAATAACTGCACCATGCTCCCGCTCGCAATGACAGACGATGAGCAACTTGGCGCCCGAACTCATGCCAAGCATCAGGAATCTCTCTTCTTCAAATGAGTGATCCTCATCGAAGAACTGAACGCCAAATTCGTCGAAAAAGATCGACTTGGCTTCTTCAAAAGACACTTCATGTTTCTTGAGATTTGCAGCGGCTTTAGGCTCATCCCACTCGAACTTAATCATAAGTACATTGTATTTATGATTTTCAACACGTCAAGTCACAAAATGTGAAGCTGTTTAACGTTGGAACTCAGCGGGAGCCGAAGGCGATCCGATGGAGCAACCAGTTAAATTACCGGCCCTAAGCGATTGAACTAGCTCTACTAGCTCTTGCACCGTACGAACCTCGGCGGCGCTTGCTTCGGGAATGGAGATGGAAAAGCGACGCTCCAGCGCCGCAACGATCTCGTTGCAGTTCAGACCGTCCATCGCATCGACCATTAGGTCCTCGGCGATTCGATCCAAGGGGCGCATCAGGCTTGCGTTGCCAGGCACGGCGGTCGCAATAGCCTGGCGCACAGCAGTGGCCGATTCTTCTGCGCCTGGGAAAAGCGACGCAAAGGCCGCTTCGGTCAGCGGCGTGCGCTCAGCCATTGAGGCAGCAAACTTCCGCCGAATGGACCAGTGATGCGCGCAGGCTAGAGCCAAAGCCACCACTCCAAGTGCAATAAGCGGCGCGTACTCCATGAGGCAATTTAACGTCGGAGATGACCGGCACGCAACACGAGCCGCGAAGCGGCCTTCTGATGTTGCCTGTCCGCGTCGAGCGACCAGTTAGGCACGTTGTATCCAGCCATAAGGGAAACCGTAGCGCCACACATTGAGCAGTTCCCCAGAATTCTCAATCCCGGTTGCGCTGAGTATTCGTTCAAAGTACCTGAGCAATTGATCGCGCTCCTCAGAATCGGTCGGCTGGAAGGCAACCAATGCTGCTTTCATTTTTCCCAACACAAGAGACCGGCGTGGATTACGAGGAAGTTCGGCAGTCAAGTCGCGCAACAACATATCGACTGCCAGCTGCGCGATTGCGCGGATGGCTTCGTTTGGGGCGCCTGGATAGTGATTAGGAAAATCTTCGGCAAACTTTCGTTCATTCTGCAACTCTTTCAAGCTTGCCAGCGACGCTGGTGTGATATTCAGAGCGTGATCTCCCAAACTTGTCGGCCAGACAGCAAAAAGCAGGCCTGTGACACCCGCGATGAAGACAACGACCAACACTGCGAGCAGCGCCAAGAGAGTAAGCGCCCAGTAAACCCATCTTGATCAAAGGCGAGTTCTCTCGCAAGATCGTGTGCACGCAAACCATCGTGGACACC
>JANOYE010000027.1:0-2936 GCA_031428695.1 Rhodoferax sp.
CGAAGTGCAATGGTGGCTGCAACCCAAAGGCCCGGAAACGGTGGCTTTGCTGGATGAAGGCGAATCTTCCAATGCCGGTGGCAGGCAACTCAGCTACGCCCTGCCCGAATTCGGCATCACCATGCCCTTCAAACCGACCGACTTCACCCAAGTCAACCCCCACATCAACCGCGTGTTGGTGGCCAAGGCGCTGCAACTGCTGGCCGCGCAAAAACACGAACGTGTCATCGACTGGTTTTGCGGCCTGGGCAACTTCACCCTGCCGCTGGCAACGCAAGCGGGCGCTGTGTTGGGCGTGGAGGGCGCTGAAACATTGGTCACCCGTGCACAACACAACTTTCAGCAAAACTTTAGAGAAAATTGGCCCGCAAGTCACGTAAAACGACCGCATGCAGCTACTGAATTTGTAGCGCGTGATTTATTCGAAATGACGCCCGAACTGCTCGCCAAAGACGGCGTGGCCGACAAATGGCTGATCGACCCGCCCCGCGAAGGCGCCTTTGCGCTCGTCAAAGCCCTGGCGGATTTGCACCCGCAGCAGCCCGACTATTGGCAGCGCCCGAAACGCATTGTTTACGTCAGCTGCAACCCCGCCACCCTGGCGCGCGACGCGGGTGTGCTGGTGCACACAGGCGGTTACCGCTGCTCGTTCGCCGGCATCGTCAACATGTTTCCGCACACGGCGCACGTAGAAAGCATTGCTGTGTTTGACCTGGAGCCTCAACCCAACGGGCAGCGGATTTAGGCGCGCCGCGCGGCGACTGGGGAAGGTTCAGGCGCGTTGGATTAGTTCTATCTTGTAACCGTCCGGGTCGGTGACAAATGCGATGACGGTGGTGCCGCCTTTCACCGGCCCGGCTTCGCGCGTGACATTGCCGCCGGCCGCTTTGATGCGCTCGCAGGCGGCGTACACGTCAGGCACACCCAGGGCGATGTGTCCAAACGCGGTGCCCATGTCGTATTTTTCGGTGTCCCAGTTGAAAGTCAACTCAATCTCGGCGTGCTCGGGGTTGGCGCCGTAACCGACAAAAGCCAGCGAGTACTTTTGCGACGGGTTTTCGCTGGTGCGGTTCAGCGTCATGCCGAGCACCTGGGTGTAAAAATCGATGGAGCGTTGCAGGTTGCCAACGCGAATCATGGTGTGCAAAAGGCGCATGGTGGTTTTTCTCAATGAGGTGGAGCCAAGTCAGATTGTGCCCCGAGCAGGCGCTGGGCTGTTGCCAGCGCGACGGCATCTGGCCGCAAAGATGTCTGACAATGCCACGATGAACTCTCAACCTGGGCGAACGATTGGATCGCGGCATTTAGCCGTCTGGCTGGTGCTGCTCGCCGCAGCCGGCACCTTTGGCCTGACCATGGGCACCCGCCAAACCATGGGGCTGTTTTTGAGCCCGCTCAACACCTCCACGGGTTTGGGCCTGGCGAGCATCAGCCTGGCGTTTGCGTTCGGGCAAATCTTTTGGGGCGTGGCTCAGCCTTTCGCCGGCGCCATTGCCGACAAAACAGGCGTGGGGCGCATCCTGCTGGTCGGCATCGTGATGGTCGCGCTGGGCACCTTCATCACACCCTACATGACGACTACAGCGGGCCTGATCTTCGCCATCGGCATTCTGGCGGCGGGTGGCGCGGGCATTGCCGGCCCGGCGGTTTTGATGGCGGCCTGCGCGCGCCTGCTGCCGCCGGCCAAACACGGCATGGCGATGGGCATCGTCAACGCAGGCGGCTCGATGGGCCAGTTTCTGCTGGCGCCGATTGCTGGCGGCCTGTTGCTGGCATTTGGCTGGGCCAATGCCCTGCAGATGATGGCGGTGTTTGTGGTGTTGGCGCTGCCCGCGGCGTGGTTGCTGCGTGGCAATGCGCAACACGCGGCCAATGCGGCCGCCCCGAACCAGGCGCCGACGAGCGCGCGCGAGGCCATCGGCAAAGCGCTGCGCACGCCGAGTTACCTGCTTTTGGCCGGCGGTTTTTTCGTCTGCGGCTTTCATGTGGCGTTTCTCGGCACACACCTGCCCGGCGTGGTGGCCGCCTGCGGCCTGCCCACCCAGTGGGGCGCCTGGTCATTGGCGATGCTGGGCCTGTTCAACATCATTGGCAGCGTGACGATGGGCTGGGCCACCAGCCGCTGGCGCATGAAGTCGCTGTTGTCCCTGGTGTACGCGGCGCGGGCAGTGGGGGTGATTGTGTTTTTGCTGGCCCCGAAAACCGGCCCGGTGATGTTGACGTTCGCCGCCTTCATGGGTTTGACGTTTTTAAGCACGGTGCCGCCCACCGCCGGGCTGGTCTCCAAGTTTTTCGGCACAGCGAACCTTGCCACCCTGTTCGGCCTGGTCATGCTGGTGCACCAAGTGGGCGGGTTTCTGGGGGCGTACCTGGGCGGCAAGATTTTTGACGCCACCGGCAGTTTTGACTGGGTTTGGTACATCGATGTGGTGCTGGCCATTGGCGCGGCGCTGATTCACCTGCCGATCAAGGAGGCACGGGTGGTGCGGCCTGCTGCTGCTTGACCTAAGCGCCTCATGGACCCGCGCACCCGCCTGCTGCTCGAAGCGCCCATCGCGCGCACGCTTTTGCGCCTGGGTGCGCCCAACGTGCTGGTGATGCTCTCGCAAGCGACGGTGGGGTTGATCGAAACCTATTTCATCGGCCAGCTTGGCACGCCGCAACTGGCGGGCATGGCGCTGGTGTTCCCGCTGGTGATGTTCATGCAGATGACTTCCAACGGCGCCATGGGTGGCGGCATTTCGTCAGCGATTGCGCGGGCGTTTGGCGGCGGGCGGCGTGCCGACGCCAACGCGCTGGTGTTGCACGCGGTGCTGATTTCGCTGGGGTTTGGCCTGTTGTTCATGCTGGTGATGTTGCTGGGCGGGCGTTGGATTTATTCCCTGATGGGCGGCCAAGGCGAGGCGCTGGAAGCGGCGCTGCTGTACTCCAACTGG
>JANOYE010000028.1:0-5324 GCA_031428695.1 Rhodoferax sp.
ACGTCGCGCAAACTGGTGCCGGTTTTGACCGGCGCAGTGCCCAGTTCGTCAAACGGCATGTTTTGCCGGTTGACCCACAGCGTCTGGTACCCAAACCAGGTGGCGGCCAGGGCGTCCCAGCTGTTGCTGCTGACAAAGGCGATTTTAGCGGCTGGCAGGCGACAGGCGGCTTCGCCCAGTGCGTAGGCGTCCGGGTGGGTTTTGAATTTGCGCACGGAGTGCACGCTGATGACGTGGTCCAGCACATCCGCCAAGCCGCTGGCGGCCACCACGGCGTTCAACATGCCGGGGTCGCCGTTGCTCAGAATGCCGGTCTGGATGCCGCGCGCCTTTAATGCCAGCAACACTTCGCGGTTTTCGGGGTAGGCGGTGAGATGGTTGTATTGGCGCACCAGTTGGTCGATCTTTTCACCATTTTCCAAGTCAAACGGGGCTGCAGGTCTCAAATTATTTGCATAATAAGCTACCTTTTTAATAGCGTAAACCAAGGCCGCGCGGGTCAATTCTGAAAACGGTTTGTAATGCGCCCCGTGGTTGCTCGTGGTGACGATGCGGGTGTATTCGATCTGTTTGTCGCGCCACACCACGCTAATCGCCGCGCCGTGGCCGGGGAAGAGCTGCTCGGCCAATTCGGCCACGCTGTACACGTCAAACAGGGTGCCGTAGGCGTCAAACAGCACCGCTTGGGGTTTGGGCAGGGTCAGAGGTTTTTCCATCCCCAGACTCTATTCGATCCTTTGCTGGGAAATCAGACCTTCGCGTTTGATTTATTCGCAACCCAACCATCACCCTTTAGGCCGACCTAGCCCCATGGGCAAACCTGGCATCAAGTTGCCGGAGGCGAATTGGCCAACATGCGGTCTTTGTGGGTGAAATACTTGCGGGCATAGGCCACCAGCTGTGCGTCTGTCGGGTGATCGACGGTTTCAACCCCGACCACCTTGTCGGCACTGGCCGGGTCGTGTGAGTGGATGTGTTTGATCAGCTGCAACTTGGCCTGGGCCGGCCCGACCACCAGAATCTCCCGCGCGCCCGACAACGCCGCCACGATGGCGTGGTAATAGGCCTTGTCTACAGGCTGTTTGCCAGCCCCCAAGGTGCCCTTGCGTGAATGCAGTTTGACGTGCGGCCGGCTGGGCAGGACGACTGATTTTTCAATATCGTCGGGGCTGATGTGCATGACATGGGCCTCGGAATGGTCGAGCCAGACAACAGCATGGTAATGGGGCATGGGGTTCTTTCTAGAATCAATAAACCACCACCCTACGCGGACTGGAAAAACGCGTATTGATATGCGTCAAGGCCCGCACAGCGAACCGTTTGCCCGTTACCGCCCCACCCGAACGAAGCGTTGCGCCCGTTTGCCGGTATCGACCTCTGATGTGTAGACGTTGCCCTGCGCGTCGATGGCGATGTTGTGCACCCAATGAAAATCACCCGCCATGCGCCCCGGCCGGCCAAAACTGCCGACCACTTCGCCGGTTTCGCGCACGGAAATGCGCACTTCGTTGTTGGTGCCGTCGGCCACCAGCAGGTATTTTTGGCTCGGGTCTTCCGAAGGGATGAGATCCCACACCGCGCCGGAGCCCCGCGTGTCGGACTCCTGGACAAATTGGCGCACAAACTCGCCGCTCTTCTTGAACACCTGGATGCGGTTGTTCGCCCGGTCACACACGTAGACCAGGTTGTCGCGCGTGAGGCGCACGCAATGGACGGGGCTGGAAAACTGAGGCGATGTGGTGTTGAAGCTGGGCATGGCGGCGTCGTCAGGCCGGTTGCCATAGGCGCCCCAGTGGCGCTTGTAGGCGCCAGAGTCGGCGTCAAACACAATGATGCGGCGGTTGCCGTAGCCGTCGGCCACGTACAACTCATTGGCGGCGGCGTCCAGTTCCATGTGCGCCGGGCGGCCCAATTGGCTGGGCGCGTTGCTGCCTAGGCTCGTGCCCGGTTTGCCGATTTGCAGCAGGAACCTGCCCTCGGCGGTGAATTTCAGCAACATGTGGTCGGTCAAGGCATTGCCGCCAATCCACACATTGTTTTTCGGGTCGACGTAAATGCCGTGTTCGTTGGCGGGCCAGTCGAAGCCCGCACCTTTGCCACCCCAGGAGCGCAGCAGATTGCCCGCTGCGTCGAATTGCAGCACCGGTGGCGCGGCGGTGCAGCATTTGGAGCGTTTGGGGTTCAAGGTGGCGCCGCGTTCGTCTTCGGTGAGCGACAAAGGCCGGTGGATCATCCAGATCGTGCCGTCTGGCGCGGTGGCAATGCCCGCCACCTGGCCCAGAATCCATTGGTTGGGCAGCGGCTTGGGCCAGTTTGGGTCTGCCACGTAACGCGGGCCACCGCTGGCCGCAGGCGCGCCCTCCACACGTTGCGACTGCGGCAGGCCGCCCGGCGAGGTGCAGGCGGTGAGCAGGGCCAGCGATGCGATGGCGATGGTGGCGGCGAGGCTGAGCAAAGATGTCCGAGTCGAATCCATGGCGCGTTCTCCTGTTTGTTTGAACTGCAAATTTACCCGGCTTTGCGCGCCACCTCGCCCCACAAACTCGACACCGGCACCATCCACAACTTGCCAGCGCCGATGGCCGGGCCCGGTTTTACGTCAACGCCGTCGTACAAGACGATGCCGAGTTTGAAGTTTTTGCCGACCTTGCCATTCAAGATTTTGAGGCCAGAGAAGTCGCCGTTTTTCACCGTGCCGCGGGCCACCACGTCGATGCCGATGATATGGCCTTCGGTGTTGGCGATGACCAAGTCCACCTGCTGCTGGTCATGGTCACGGTAATGGGCGAAGCGGTAGGCATTGGCCGAGGCCACGGCGTGTTTTTTCAGCTCGCCGTAGGCAAAACTTTCCAGCACTTGGGCCATCTCAGGCGACCACAAGGCGCCTGGCTCGGCCCGTTCGCGGTAACGCGCTACGGCGTTTTGGTCCAGCAGGTCGGCCAGTTGCCCGCTGTCGACAAAATGCAGCTTGTCGGCCTTCACCATGCGGCTGGCGTCTTCGAGCAGGGCCTCGGTGCCGTCTTGGGTGCCGAGTGCGGGCAGGCGCTCGACCAAAAACATCAGCTCCAGCGACTGCATGTAACGCTCGGCGGTTTTGGAGTCAAACCCCATGGCCAGGCCAAACTGACGGAAGTTGCACAGGCCGCCGCTGTGGCGGGCCAGCACTTCGAGCAGCTCGATCAGGCGGCCTGGCCGGTCAAACGCCAAAAATTTGCGCACTTCCTGCAAATCGGAGGGCAGCGGCGCGACGCGCGGCGCCCTGCCAGCTTTGATCTCGCGTTTGCTCAGTTTGCGGATCACCTCGTACTCCCAGACCAGCTGGTTTTGCAGGTGTTTCTTCAGCCAGGCATGGCGGCTGCGGGATTTGATGCGCGAAACCGCCTCTAAAAAGCCGCCTTTGAGCACGGTTTCAACCAGTGCTTCACCCGTAATTGCGTTGGCTGTGAGTTGGCCCAATTGGCCGGCAAACACGGCGTCCAGCCAGTTGGTTTGCGTGCCGAGCAACTCGCTTTGCGAAGGCAAGGGCAGGTTGATGGCGCGCACTTGGGTGCCAAGCTGCAAGCCAATCTTCTCGATCAGCGCTGGCGGCACCACGTTGACGGGGTAAGTGGTGTCGTCAGGCAGGTGGACCAGATCAACGGCAGAGGTGAGCAGAAAACGCCCTATCTGCTTGTTGTTGCCGCCTTTGTCGAGTGCTTCCTTGATGGCGCCGAGCAGCTTGGGAGCGCGTTGCGCCTCCAGAATTGTCACCGCCGCGCCAGCGGGCAGGCTGTGGATGAAGGCGGCCGGGTCGGAAGCGGCGGCCTGGCGCACCTCTTCAATATTCAAATCAAACACGGCGCGCTGCCCGGCGACGGCGCGGGCCAACAAGGCGGCGCTGCGGGGGCCTTCGAGTTTGGCGGCACCGGTGACTTCGTCGTCCTCCTCTTCCTTGGCCGTCATTTCTTCAAGCAAGGCTGAATGGCGCGGGCCCTGGAGGATGACCACAGGAAACTTGGCCAGCGCCTCTTTGACGCGGGCGGCGACCTGGCGGTGTTCAAGATTGGGAACCGGCAATCGAATCGTGGCCATGGCAGAAATATCCTGGTAGATAAGTGGCGGGTCGGGGCGTAAAAATCCCGTGTTTCGCGGAATCTAACACAGATTATTTATTTCAGATGAAAACTTCCACTATCAGTTCAGGAGTTGCCCGCGCACAGAATTCGTGACTTGAGTGGATGGGACGGATCGATGTCTGTCTGTTATTTACATTAATCTGCTTGCGAACCCAGAAAACGCCGTGCAATTTGCCCCAAAATTCAGGCGCTGCTGTGCAGCCGTGAGACCGAGTGAAGCCCCAACACACCAATCACGATGAAGGTGATAGACACCAGTTTCAGCGCCGTAGCGGGCTCACGGAAGTAAAGAATGCCAATCGCCGCCGTGGCCACCGTGCCCACGCCCGACCACACCGCGTAGGTGATGCTCAAATCCAGCGTCTTGGTGGCAAAAGTGTTGCAGGTGAACGCGCCGGCGTAAAACAAGAACATCAAAACGGACGGCGTGAACTGCGTGAACCCGTAGGAGAGCTTCATGCTGGTGGTGCCCGCGATTTCAAATACGATGGCGACGGTCAGAAGCCACCAAGCTTGGGGCATAGTGGGCGTGAAGGAGTGTAAGAAGTTGATCACGGCGTGCGGCTGCTCGGTTGGATTGTGGGCGCTGGTGGTTGAATGCGGCCACAGCATAGCAGCCTGAAACGGCTTGCATTCATGAAAAGAGAATCAATGGTCTCAAGGGGAGCGGTCAATGTTCGTTAGCGGTTCCAGCAATAAGGTGTCGATTGAAAAGTACCGCCAATGCGCGGCCAACTACGACGCCTCGGCCGAGTTCACCATGCCGCTGCGCCGGCGCGCCGTAGCGCTGCTGGCGTTGCGGCCTGGCGATGTGGCGCTCGATGCCGGCGCCGGCACCGGTTTGAGTTACGCGTTATTGCGCGACGCGGTGGGCCAGAGCGGGCGCGTTTTGGCGTTCGAGCAGAGCCCGGAGATGTTCGCCCAAGCCCAGGCGCGCGCCGCGCGTGAGGGCTGGAGCGATGTCTGGCAGGTGTGCGCGTCGGCGCAAGCTGTGCAACTGCCGCAAGCGCCAGACGCCCTGCTCTTCAACTACACCCACGACATCTGCCGCTCGCCCGAAGCCATCGCCAACCTGATGCGCCAGGCCAAACCGGGCGCGCGCGTGGCCATGGCCGGCATGAAATTCTTCCCCTGGTGGACTGGCCCGCTGAACCTGCTGGCCTGGGCCAAAAACCGGCCTTACAACGCCTGCGCGGCAGACCTTTGGCA
>JANOYE010000029.1:0-8292 GCA_031428695.1 Rhodoferax sp.
GCGGCGGCAATGGCTGCGTCCACCGCGTTGCCGCCTTTGTGCAGCATGGCCAAGCCAGCCTGCGCCCCGAGAGGATGCGAGGTCGAAACGACATTGCGGGCGAACAGCGGGATGCGGGCGCTGGGGTAGGGGTTTTGGTAATTGAAGTTCATGAACGCATTTTGGCAGTGGTGAAGTGGACGGATAGCCGGTCGCGCGGCAAAGTGATTTTCAAACAAGAAAAACGGCACCCGAAGGTGCCGCTGGCTGATTTTTAAAAAGCGGTTTTTTCAGGCCTGAACCTTAAACCGGAACGCCGTTCAAACCTCCTCGACAAACGCCTCTTCCCGTTTGCTCTTTACCGCCGGCAGAAGCACGATCACCACCAGTATTGCTGCGGCAATCAACAAACCAGCCGACAACGGACGGGTGACAAACACTGTCCAATCGCCGCGCGACAGCAGCAAGGCCCGCCGCAGGTTCTCCTCCATCATCGGCCCCAGAATGAAGCCCAGCAACAAGGGCGCAGGCTCGGCCCCGATCTTGATGAACCAGTAACCGATCACGCCGAAGATGGCGACGAGCCAGATGTCGAAGGTGTTGTTGTTGGTGGAGTAAACACCAATCGCGCAGAACAGCACAATCGCCGGGAACAGGAAACGGTAAGGCACGGTGAGCAGCTTGATCCACATGCCGATCAAAGGCAGGTTCAAGATGATCAGCATCGCGTTGCCGATCCACATCGAGGCGATCAAACCCCAGAAGAGCTGCGGGTTGCTGGTCATCACCTGGGGGCCGGGCTGGATGTTGTGGATGGTCATGGCGCCGACCATCAGCGCCATCACGGCATTGGGCGGAATGCCCAGGGTGAGCAAGGGAATGAAGGAGGTTTGTGCTCCCGCGTTGTTGGCTGACTCAGGACCCGCGACACCACGGATATTGCCTTTGCCAAACGGGATTTCGCCTGGTTTGAGCTTCACTTTTTTCTCGATCGTGTAGGCGGCAAACGCAGCCAGCAAAGCACCACCACCGGGCAAGATGCCCAGCAGGGAACCCAGCGCTGTGCCGCGCAAAATGGCCGGGGCCATGTGTTTGAAGTCTTCCTTTGTGGGCATCAAGCCAGTGACTTTGCCGACAAACACCTCGCGCTCCTCGGCTGGTTTGCCAAGGTTGCTGATGATTTCGCCGTACCCGAAGACACCCATGGCGATGGTGATGAAACCAATGCCGTCGGTCAATTCGGGAATGTCGAAGCTGAATCGCGCCACACCGGAGTTGACGTCGGTGCCGACCAGGCCCAGCAACAGGCCCAACAGAATCATGCCAATCGCCTTGAGCAGCGAACCAGAGGCCAAAACGACGGCGCCGATCAGGCCCAGAACCATCAATGAGAAATACTCAGCGGGGCCGAACTTGAACGCCAATTCTGTCAGTGGCGGCGCGAACGCGGCCAAAATCAACGTGCCGACCGAGCCCGCAAAAAACGAGCCAATGCCTGCCGCTGCCAGCGCCGGGCCCGCCCGGCCCTGCTTGGCCATGGCGTGGCCGTCGATTACGGTCACCACTGAAGAGGCCTCTCCCGGCAAATTCACCAAAATGGCGGTGGTGGAGCCGCCGTACTGCGCGCCGTAATAAATGCCTGCCAGCATGATCAAGGCCGCAATGGGAGGCAAGGCATAGGTGGCCGGCAGCAACATTGCAATGGTGGCCACCGGGCCGATGCCGGGCAACACGCCGATCAGCGTGCCCAGCAGGCAGCCAATGAAGGCGTACAACAGGTTTTGCGCTGTGAACGCAACGCCAAAACCGAGCGACAGGTTATTGAGCAATTCCATGTGAAGTTTTCCTTAACCTGTGATGAACGTTGGCCACACCGGGAACTGCAGTTTCAGCAGCACGATGAACGCAAGGTAACTGCCGATAGCCAGCGCAGTCGCCAAAATGAAGACTTCTTTGGCCTTGAATGTGTCACCCGCCAAGCTGGCAATGAAAGTCAGCGCATAGATGCCGGCAATCAAGCCCATGGCCGGGAGTTTGATGCTGGGCAAACCGCCCAGCAATATTCCGAATACAAGGTTGGCGCCAATGATGTAGCACAAAGGACGCCAAGCAAACGAACCAATCTTGTCGCCCCCCTCAACTTTGACCACAAACGACTCAAACACGATGAAGGCACCCAAAACTGCCAGCAGGACACCTAGGAGGCGCGGGAAATACCCCGGCCCCATCCGCGCGCCGGTGCCCACGTTGTAGTTGACCGAAAGCCAGGCAAACCCCACACCGACGACCAGGAACATCATTCCACAGTAAAAGTCTTTTTGACGTTTAATTTGCATACCAGTCTCCTACATTTGAATTCGACCCTGCATTCTGCACGGGAATACCGTGGACTTGCGAAGTGGATTACACCTAGGCAAAGGTCGGCCGGATCGCCAATTTCAGCTAAGCGGTGGTGTAGATGAAATGACTTCACCAATGACTGTGTGGCCCTCAGCGACTTGCAGTGCCCCGGCCAGCCGCAACGGCCGCATGCCGTCTTGCACAGCCTGTTTCTTCAATGAAGCAATATTGCCTTCGTGCATCAGTTTGGCCTTGAAATTTTCACTGACCACCAGCAGTTCATACAAGCCCATACGACCGCGAAACCCCGTCATGCGGCAATCAACGCAGCCCACCGCCCTATAGGGTTTGAAGCCGCCGCTGATGTTCCAGGGCGAGACCACTTCGGCCAAGTCTTCGCGCTTGGCGGTCGGGTCAGGCTCCTTGCATTGGTCGCACAAAGTTCGCACCAAGCGCTGCGCCAAAACACCCAGCAGCGTCGCGTTGATCAAATAGGAAGGAATGCCCAGTTCGAGCAGTCGTGTCACGGCCGAAGGCGCGTCGTTGGTGTGCAGCGTGGAAAAGACAAGATGCCCGGTGAGCGCCGCCTGCACGGCCATTTCGGCCGTGGCCAAGTCGCGGATCTCGCCCACCATGATGATGTCGGGGTCTTGCCGCATCAGCGCGCGCAGGCCTTCGGCGAAACCGAAATCTAATTGCGGCTGCACCTGTGTCTGATTGAAGGAAGGCTCAATCATCTCGATCGGGTCTTCCACCGTGCTGACGTTGACCTCCTCAGTCGCCACGCGTTTGAGCGTGGCGTACAGCGTGGTGGTTTTGCCGGAACCCGTGGGCCCCGTCACCAGGATGATGCCGTGCGGGCGCTTGACCAATGCCTCCCAGCGCGCGCTGTCATGCTGGTTGAAGCCCAGCGCGTCGAGGTCTTTGACGGCGTTGTCAGGGTCGAAAATTCGCATCACCATCTTTTCGCCAAAGGCGGTTGGCAAAGTGGAAATGCGCATTTCGATTTCATCGCCGCGCGGGTTGCGTGTTTTGATGCGGCCGTCTTGTGGCCGGCGGCGTTCGACCACGTCCATGCGGCCAAGCAGCTTGATGCGGGCCGTCATGGCGTTCAACACACCCATCGGCATCTGGTAGACCTGGTGCAGCACGCCATCAATGCGAAAGCGGATCACGCCTTGCTCGCGCCGGGGCTCCAGGTGGATGTCGCTGGCACGCTGGTCGAAAGCGTACTGCCACAACCAGTCAACCACTTGCACCACGCTTTGGTCGTTGGCGTCGAGTTGCTTGTTGGTTTTGCCAAGCTCCACCAATTGCTCGAAGCTGGCGCCGCCGGAGTTGCCGCCAGCCTTCATCGCCATGCGCACTGATTTGGCCAGCGTGAAAAACTCTGCCGTGTATTTATGGATGTCTTGCGGGTTGGACACCACGCGGCGCACCGTGCGCCGCGCCTGCCGCTCCACTTCGGCCACCCAGTCGGTGATGTACGGCTCCGAGGTGGCGATCACGACTTCGAGATTCGACACCTGCACCGGCAATATTTTGTGCCGCTCGGCGTAAGCAGCGCTCATGATGTCGGCCACCTTGCCGACCTCCACTTTCAGCGGGTCAATGCGCAAATAGTCCAGCTTGCACCAGCCAGCCAGCCATTGGGTGAGCGCCTCAATATCCAGCGGCAATCCATTGCTGGCACGTCGAACCGACACGCTGGAAAGCCGCAATAACGGGTGCTGCGCGCTTTCTGCCTGGGCGCACCGAGCCACCGTGCGGGCGGCCTCCTGCTCGGTGATCATGCCGTCAGTGTGCAGCCAATGAACCAGGTGGCGCCAGTCCAGCGGGCCAGCGTAATGCGATTTGAGCGAAGACTTGTTCTTTTGGGCAGGGGTCATGGGGACGGTCAGTTTGCCTGTCATTGTTCAAGCGGTTTCAAAATCCTTGCCCACTGGCGCGCGGGCAGGCCCCATTGAGTCTGGATGATTTCCGCGTTCGCGGCAAGTGCCCCACGTTTCACCGGCCCACGTTCGGCGCGGGCCAGCACCACGGTGTTGCCCGCACGTGTCGGTTTGAAAACCCACACCGCATCGCGCCCAAAAGCGGCGGCAATCTTCTCCACACTGCGCGCGTAACTCGAAGACCGGCCGAAGAGGTTCACCGTCATGCAGCCATTGGTGGTCAACGTGCGTCTGCAATCCGCGTAGAAGGCTTCGCTGTCTAGCACCGGCGCCGCCGCGTCGTGGTCATAAAGATCGACCTGAAGCGCATCCACTGCACCTTGCCACTCCTGGCTTCGAATCTCTTGCGCCGCGTCAGCCAGCACCACGCGGATACGAGAATTGTCAGGCGGCAATTTGAACCAGCCGCGGCACGCATGCAACACCTGCGGATTGAGCTCGACGGCGCAGGTCTTCATGCGCAGCACCTTGTGGCAGTATTTGGTCAGCGACCCGGCGCCCAGGCCGAGCTGCAGGGCCTGCATTTTTGGAAGCAACGGCAGATCAACAAACAGCAGCCAGGCCATCATGCGTTGAATGTACTGATGCACCAGCACCGTGGGCGCATCCATCAACATCGAGCCCTGAATCCACTGTGTGCCTAAATGAAGATGCCGCACCGGGCCTTCGTCGGAAAAATTGACTTCTGAATGCAAGCTGGGGCGTCTTTCAAAAATATTTGCATTATCCCCATGCCCGGCAGGAACGCCTTGAGCACTGGCCGCACGAATCAGGCCCAATCAAAGTGCCGCCAGCAACCCGCTCAGCCTGGGCAAAGCCGCCACCGCATTCACAGTGGTTGCCTTCGCCAGCGCTTCAACCGTGCAGCCGCGCAACGCGGCCATCACTTGGGCGATACGGGGTAATTCGGCTGGTTCGTTCACTGCTTGATTTTGACCAGCCTCGCGCTCGGAAATCGTTTTGTACAGCCACGTCGGCGGGATGTCGGGTGAGTCGGTTTCGAGCACCAACGCGTCCAGCGGCAACAAACAGGCTAGGCGGCGCAATTGCAACGCCCGCTCGTAGGTGACCGCGCCGCCGAACCCCAGCTTGAAGCCGAGCTTGATGAATTCCTGCGCCTGCGTTTCACTGCCGTTGAACGCGTGGGCGATGCCGCTCCAGCGATGCCCCGTTTTGGCGAAATCGCGCAGGTGCTTGAGCAAGCGGTCGGCAGAGCGGCGCACGTGAAGAATCACCGGCAGATCAAATCTTTGGGCCAATATCAGTTGCGCCCGATAAAAATGCTCCTGTTTCTCCCGCAAGGGGCTGGCGCTGAGTTCTGGGACAAAAAAATCGAGCCCAATCTCGCCGACGGCGACAAGACGTGAGTCGTTTTGGTGCGCGTTCAGCGCCACCTCCAGCAGGGTCACATCTGACTCCATGGCATCTTTCAGGTACAACGGATGGATTCCCAGCGCGTAGCTATCGCCCCAGGCGTGCGCCAGGCCTCGCACAGCGTTGAAATTGGCAGGATGAACGGCAGGAATCACACAGTGCGCAACACCAGCGCTGGTTGCACGTGCCCGCATTAAAGCCGGCGAGTCGCCAAATTCAGCGGCATCAAGGTGGCAATGGGTATCGATCCAGAGGGGCATGCCTACGAAAATAACACATGGCCACTGGAATTCACCGATTCGAACAACCCACCAAAGCAGGAAGGCCCGAACCGTGATACCGTATTACTGGCGTTAAGTTTTGAGAAACCCCTCGATTGCCCACCGGGCCAGGTGACACCATGCGCAGATCCGCTCTTTACAGCAGCTCGGTCAAATTGCAGAGCCTTGACCTGCCGCAGGCCGTTGATCGACCCGCGTTGCGCCAGCGCATCAAGTCCGGCGTGAAATCTTTGCGCAAGTTATCAATCCTTGATCCGAGAGTTTTATGGGCGGCTATTGTGGTTTTGGGCGTATTGCTGGCCGCCAACATCACTCTGCAATTGCGCCCAGGCACGCCCAAGCTAACGCAGGAAATCATCGACAACGCGGTGCTCAAAACCCTGGAAACAGCGGATTTGCCTTCACAAGCCGCGAGAGCCGCCGAAGCCATCGCGCCATCCGTCGTAAGGGTCATGGGTTTCGTGAAAAATGCAGATGGCGACGCTGACATTGAACTCGGCGTGGGCACGGGTGTTGTGATCGTGGACAAAGGCATCATCCTGACCAATTTGCACGTTGTGCAAGGCGCGCAGACGATTCGCATCACCTTTTCGGATGGCCTGGAAACCACGGCCACCATCAAAAGCGTCAAGCCAGAAGACGACTTGGCGGTCCTTCAGGCCAAGACCATCCCCGACGACATGATCGCCGCCACCATGCGCTCCACGGGCGACTTAAAGCCAGGCGACCATGTGGTTGCGGTTGGTTTCCCGTTTGGCATCGGGCCGTCTGTGTCGGCCGGCGTTGTCTCGGGCTTGAAAAGATCGTTCCGCTCCCCCGAAGGCAAGCAGGAGATGAGCAACTTGATCCAGTTTGACGCCGCCGCCAACCCGGGCAATTCCGGCGGACCGCTGGTCACCATGGATGGCCAGGTGGTTGGCATCGTGACGGCCATCTTGAACCCGAATGAGCAGCGCACATTCATTGGCATCGGTTTCGCAGTGCCGATTGAAAACGCGGCGGGTGCCGCCGGCCTGCCGCCATTTTGAATTATTGACACACTTTTTGTCCCCCCCCCAATTGAGGTCTGCCCATGGAAGCCATCAACAACCCTGACACAAAAACCACCAGCGCTGAGACAGCGCAACTGATGGAAAAAATCCTGTACGAAGTCAAACGTGTCGTTGTTGGCCAAGATCGCTTTTTAGAGCGCGTCATGGTGGCCATGCTGGCCCAAGGCCATTTGCTGGTCGAAGGTGTGCCCGGACTTGCCAAGACGCTCACCATTAAAACCCTGGCCAACACCGTGCGGGGCGACTTTAAACGCATCCAGTTCACACCCGATCTGGTGCCCTCTGATCTGGTCGGAACGCGCATCTACAACCAGAAGACCGGCGATTTTTCGACCACCCTGGGACCGGTGTTCACCAATCTGCTGCTGGCAGACGAAATCAACCGCGCCCCCGCCAAAGTGCAAAGCGCCTTGCTGGAGGTGATGCAGGAGCGCCAGGTCACCATCGCCGGCGTCACCCATAAAGTGCCCAGCCCATTTTTGGTCATGGCCACGCAAAACCCGATTGAGACCGAGGGCACTTACCCGCTGCCCGAGGCGCAGGTGGACCGCTTCATGATGAAGGTGCTGGTGGATTACCCGACCGATGAAGAAGAATTCGTCATCGTGCAACGCGTCACCGGCGCACCGGTTGCCGTCACCGCAGTGGCCACCACCGAACAACTGGCCGCGCTGCAAAAACAGTGCCGCGAAGTTTATGTGGACTCCAGCCTGATTCAATACGCCGTGCGCCTGGTCTCCGCCACCCGCACGCCCGACAAACATGACCTCAAAGACCTGGCGCGGTTCATCACCTTTGGCGCCAGCCCCCGCGCCACCATCAACATGACCGAAGGCGCCCGCGCCCTGGCGATGTTGCGCGGGCGAACCTATGTGTTGCCCGAGGACATGACCGACCTGGTGCCCGATGTGCTGCGCCATCGTTTGGTGTTGTCTTACGAGGCACTGTCTGAAGGTTTGACGGCAGATGCCATCACCGCCAAGATCATGGCGAAGATTCCGGTGCCGGCGAAACCGCTGGAGCACGAAAAACTGGCCGCTTGACCGGCACAAACGGCATACCCGGCATCGGCACCAGCTGCTTTTTGACCATGTTCAATCCTTTCAAGCGCAAGCCAAAACCCGTCGCCTCGCCGATGGCAGAGGCTGCCAACGCGCCGCAAATCGCCGGTGCTGACAGCGTTTTGCGGCGCCTTGAGTGGACGGTGGTGAAACGCTTGGACGGCCTGCTGCAAGGCGACTACCGCACCCTGCTGCGCGGCACCGGCATTGATTTGGCCGACCTGCGTGAATACCAGCTGCACGACGACGTGCG
>JANOYE010000030.1:0-4182 GCA_031428695.1 Rhodoferax sp.
CACGACCAGTTCTTCACGTTCCGGCGTGGGCGAGGCGCTGCGCAGCGTGACCAGCGGGCTGCGGATGGTGCTGAAAGCCGCCATCGAACTGCCTGCGTTCATGAATGACACGAATTGCAATGTTGCCTTGGAGAAGACGATAGGGCCATAGACAAAGTAGGGCGGGTAGTCGCCTTTCAAATCGGGGATCATCATTGGGCGTTCCGGGTCTACCGGCAGCGCTACTTTGATCGACTGGCCAGCGCGCCACACAGTCAAGGGCAGGGTGCCATTGACGACTGCTTTTTGCACCTGGTAACGCATGTTTAAGCGAAGGTCAGCGCCAGACTTGACCATGCCCTGGTCGTCCACCGCAGCATCGCCCACATGGGTGATGACATCCCACTTTTTGAGTGGGTACGAGGCATCTTCTTTGTACGGGCGGTTGACGACCATGCCTTTGACGCTGGCGTCGAGCTTCAAGTATTTGCGAAGCGCCGAGTTCTCCAGGCGCTGAAGGTCGTCTTGCAAAAACGATTTGCCGTCGTATTTGCCGTCGTCAATGTCTTTGAGAAACAGCTCAATTTCAGTGTTGGGAATGATGTAACCGATGCTCTGCGCGCCAGGCACGCCGGCAAACGCCAAACCGATCATTTTGTCTTCGGCGATGGCAGGGCCGCCGCTGTTGCCGGGGTTGATGGCGGCATCAATCTGAATGCGCAAACCACTGACCGGCGCGTTGTAGGTGGCGTATTCAATGCGTGACACGATGCCTTTGGTGATCGACAACGACGACCCCCCGGTGGGAAAGCCATACGCCAAAACCGCGTCTTTGATGGCGGGCAGAACGGTTGCGCGGGCCAAGGGGGGATGATTCTTGAAGAAGCTCTCGTCTTCCAGCTTGAGCACCGCGAGATCAATGCCCGGTGCAATGGCCACCACGGTCGCGTTGATTTTGTCGCCAGATCCGCCGCCTTGCACCTGCACCTGGCTTGCATAACTGACGACATGGGCGTTGGTGAGGATGCGGTTGCCTTCGATGACCACGCCCGAGCCCGTGCTGTCGCGCGGGCCTTGCTTCGCCCATGGCTTGAAGGGGTCGGGCAGGCGCGCAGTGGAGAAGACCTTGACGACCGAGTTGGTCAATGGGCTGGCGTCCGCCGCTTGCTGGGCCTGCGAAGTTATGGGCAGCAGAGCCGCCACGGCGAGTGCCCAAACCCGGGCGCCGGTTTTGATGAATGAGTGCGTCATAGGAGGCTCACTTTTGTTTGGGTATACGCCCCATCGTATAAAACTCCGGGTTCGGCATCATGTTGCTGAAGCTCGCCATGCGGTTGGAAAGACCGAAAAAGGCGGTGATGGCGGCGATATCCCAGATGTCTTCGTCATCGAAGCCGTGCGCGTGCAGCAGGGCGAAGTCGGTATCGTTCACATCGGCAGAATGCAAGCAGACTTTCATCGCAAAATCAAGCATGGCCATTTGGCGGGGCGTGATATCGGCTTTTTTGTAGTTCACCGAAACCTGGTCGGCGACCAGCGGTTTTTTCTCGTAAATGCGCAAAATCGCACCGTGGGCGACGACGCAATACAGGCAATTATTGGCGCTGCTCGTCGCTGTGACGATCATCTCGCGGTCACCCTTGGTGAGGTTGCTGGTGCGGCCCACAGACTCCGGGATCATCAGCGCGTCGTGGTAGGCGAAAAACGCGCGCCACTCGGCGGGGCGCCGCGCGAAGGTGAGGAATACGTTGGGCACGAAGCCCGCTTTTTCCTGCACCTCCAGCACTTTGGCCTTGATGTCGTCGGGCAGGTCTTTGAGCTCGGGGGCGGGGTAGCGGTCCATCATTGCTTCCATAAATACAAAAAAACTATCGACAAAATAAACTCAATTGAATTTACAAATTCTATTGCGAGGGGTACAGTGACTGTAC
Source organism: Rhodoferax sp. (assembly GCA_031428695.1). Lineage (GTDB taxonomy): Bacteria > Pseudomonadota > Gammaproteobacteria > Burkholderiales > Burkholderiaceae_C > JANYCG01. The sequence goes on from JANOYE010000030.1 coordinate 1,911, forward strand.
TGCTTGTGAAGAGCCCCTCTCCAAGGCAGACTTACCCGCAAGGAAAGAACCATGTCTACCGAAACAAAATGCCCATTTCCGCACGCCGCTCTTAAACCCCCTGTGGCGGGCGCCCGAACCAATGCAGACTGGTGGCCCAACCAACTCAACCTGAAAATCCTGCAGCAGCATTCTGAACTGTCAAATCCGATGGGCAAGGCGTTCAATTACGCCGAGGCGTTCAAAACCCTTGACCTGCCTGCCGTGGTCAAAGACCTGACCGCCTTGATGACCGATTCGCAGGACTGGTGGCCCGCCGACTACGGCCACTACGGCCCGTTTTTCGTCCGCATGGCCTGGCACAGCGCCGGCACCTACCGCATTGGCGACGGCCGCGGCGGCGCGGGTTTTGGCACCCAGCGGTTTGCGCCGCTCAATAGCTGGCCGGACAACGTCAACCTGGACAAGGCGCGCCGCTTGTTGTGGCCGATCAAACAGAAATACGGCCGCAAAATCTCCTGGGCCGACCTGATAGTTCTTACCGGCAATGTCGCGATGGATTCGATGGGCTTCAAAACCCTCGGCTTTGCCGGGGGCCGTGCGGACGTTTGGGAGCCCGGTGAGGAGATTTACTGGGGACCTGAAGATACGTGGCTTGACAACAAACGCTACACCGGAGACCGGGAACTCGAACAACCGCTAGGCGCTGTTCAGATGGGCCTGATTTACGTGAACCCGCAGGGGCCAGACGGTGTGCCTGACCCGCTTGCTTCGGCGCGGGACATCCGCGAAACCTTTGCGCGCATGGCGATGAACGACTATGAAACCGTCGCACTGACCGCCGGTGGCCACACTTTTGGCAAAGCCCACGGGGCGGCGTCTGAAGACCATAAGGGCCCTGATCCTGAAGGCGCCGACGTCACCGAGCAGGGATTGGGCTGGACCAGCAACTTTGAAAGCGCGAAGGGCGTGCACACCATCTCCAGCGGCATCGAAGGCGCGTGGACCAACAACCCGATCCAATGGGACAACGGCTATTTCGACAACCTGTTTGGCTACGAGTGGGAACTGACCAAAAGCCCGGCAGGCGCACACCAATGGACGCCCAAGGATGCTGCGGCAAAGGCCACTGTGCCGGATGCCCATGACCCAAGCCAGCGCCACGCCCCCATGATGACCACGGCGGACATGGCCATGCGGGTTGACCCAGTCTATGAAAAAATCTCGCGGCATTTTCACCAAAACCCGGCAGAGTTTGCCGATGCCTATGCCAAGGCCTGGTACAAGCTGACGCACCGCGACATGGGGCCCATCACCCGTTACCTGGGGCCGCTGGTTCCACAAGGTGACTTGATCTGGCAAGACCCTGTGCCTGCGGTCAATCACGAATTGGTCACGGCGCAGGACATTGCTTCGCTGAAGGCCAAGGTCTTGGCATCCGGGTTGTCGATCTCCCAGCTGGTCTCCACGGCCTGGGCGTCAGCGGCAACTTTCCGCAGCAGCGACAAGCGCGGTGGCGCGAACGGGGCGCGCATTCGCCTGGCGCCGCAGAAGGACTGGGAAGTGAACCAGCCCGCTCAGCTGGCCAAGGTGCTCGCAACGCTGGAAGCCATCCAAAAGGAATTCAACGCGGCGCAGTCGGGCGGCAAAAAGCTCTCATTGGCTGACTTGATCGTTCTGGGCGGCGCAGCCGCCGTCGAAGCAGCCGCCAAGAAGGCCGGGCACAACGTGACGGTTCCGTTCTCGCCGGGGCGCATGGATGCGTCGCAAGAGCAGACCGATGTGGCGTCGTTCGCCGTGCTGGAGCCATCGGCCGACGGCTTTCGCAACTTCATCAAGGCAGGCCATACCGGCTCGGCCGCCGAGCTGCTGGTGGACCGCGCCAACCTGATGTCTCTCACCGCGCCCGAGATGGCGGTTTTGGTCGGTGGCATGCGCGCCCTGAACGCCAATGCCGGGCAGGCGCAGCAGGGTGTGTTCACCCAGCGGCCCGAAACCTTGACCAACGACTTCTTCGTGAACCTGCTTGACATGGGCACAAAGTGGCAGAAGTCTGCAGCTTCCGAAGCTGTGCTGGAGGGGCGTGACAGGGCCTCGGGCGCGATGAAGTGGACAGCAAGCGTTGTCGACCTCGTCTTCGGTTCAAACTCCCAGCTGCGCGCCATCGCAGAAGTCTATGCATCCACCGACGCGCAACCGATGTTTGTGCGTGATTTCGTGGCGTCGTGGAGCAAGGTGATGAATGCCGATCGCTTCGACCTGGCGTGATTGCACTGGGTCCTGATCTCGGTTG
>JANOYE010000031.1:0-16595 GCA_031428695.1 Rhodoferax sp.
GACTCGATCACCGTGCGTGTGATCACCACCGGGCGCTCGCCAATGTGGAACGCCAGCTTGCGGTCGCGCAGCGCAGCGTCTGAGGCAGTGACGCGTTCGAAGCGGCGCAGGTGCTCGGTCCAGGAGGCGTCAACGATCTGCTCGACAAAACGCCCCGGCGTGCTCACGTCGCGCAGCAATTCCCACTGCAACGCGCCGTGGCGCAGGCGGCTGCTGCGGCTTTGTTGCATCAACGCGCGGAATTCCTCTGTGCGGGCCGGGTCGATGAAATACTCAACGCTGGTCATCACGTGGCCGTGTTCGGGCGCCGAGGCTGCCACCGGCACGCGAAACGAATCGGAAGGCGTGATGTCTTCTTCCGCCCGGTTGTCTTTCATGCGCGAGATGGCCAGCAACATCGTGGCAAGACCGGAGATGGCGCCGATGCACACGCTGGTTTTCACCGTTGAGACGGTGGCCACCTGGCCCCAGGTCGCGGCGCCCAAAGCGCTGGCGCCCATGATGGCCATTTGGTACATCGACATGCAGCGCGCCCGCACCCAGTCGGGCAAGCCCATTTGCAGCGACACGCTCAGCGCATTGGCGGTGGTGATCCAGGCTGTGCCCAGGGCAAACATGGCCGGCACGGCGATCCACGCGTTGGGCGAAAACGCCACCACCAGCATTGACGCCGACTGCACCCAGCCGCCGCGCGCCACCAAGCCGTCGCGCGACCACAACTGGCGCAGGCGCGGCATGTACAACGCAGCGGTGATGGCGCCTGCCCCCATAGCCGCCAGCAGCATGGTGTAAGTGCCGGCGCCGCCGCCGTCCAGGCCGCGCGCGACCAGCGGCAGCAGCGCCAAGAGCGCGGTGCTGTGGAAGAAGAACAGCGATATTTGCACCAGCACACTCTTGAGGTGGCTGGACTGCCCGGCAAACTGCAGACCGACGCGGATGGCGCTCAGCAGCTTCTCAGGGCCCAGGGGCGGCGGCTGCACATTGCGCTTCCAGCGCGAAATGGCGAATGCCGCCATCAGGGACAACACCGCGTTGAGCATGAACACATAGGCGCTGCCAAAGCTGGCGATCAAGGCGCCGGCGATCAGGGGCCCGACGATGCGCGACGCGTTCATCGCGATGCCGTTGAGCGCCAGCGCGGCCGGCAGCTTGTCGCGCGGCACCAGCTCGGGCACGATGGCGGCGTACACCGGCCACCGCAACGCCAGGCCGACGCCGTTGGCAAAAGTGAGCGTGAGCAAAATTGCCGGCGTGATGACACCCGCGAAAACCGTGACGCTGAGCACCACCGCCACCAACGCCACCCAGAGCTGCGTCATCAAAAAGAATTTCTTGCGGTCCAGGATGTCGGCCAGCGCGCCACTGGGCAAGCCCAACAAAAAGACCGGCAGGGTAGATGCGGTGGCCACCAGCGCCACCCAGATCGGCGTGGTGGTGAGTGAGGTCATCATCCAGGCGGCCGCCACGTCGTTCATCCACAGGCAGGCATTGGCGGTGGCCCAGGTGAACCACAACATGCGGAACACGGGCACCTGCAAGGGCGCCAGCGCGGCCGACAAAGCGGACGCAGGCGCGGCAGGCGTGTCGATGTGCGGCGGCGGGGTGGGCATGGAACCTGGCTTGAAAACCCGGCCTACATCAGCAAGTGTTCACCTGCGTTGTCGCCGCCCAAGGTGACGTAATTCACCTTGCGGATGTCCATCAGCTTCTTGCCACCGGCGTAACTGATCGAGCTTTGCACGTCTTGCTCCATCTCGATGAGTGTGTCGGCCAGGTGGCCCTTGATCTCTTCGAGGATGCGTTTGCCTTCCACATGTTTGTATTCACCCTTGTTGAAATCGCTGGCGGAGCCGTAATATTCCTTGTACAACTTGCCGTCGACCTCTACTGTTGCGCCGGGCGACTCTTGGTGGCCCGCGAAGAGCGAGCCGATCATCACCATGGTCGCGCCGAAACGCACCGATTTGGCGATGTCGCCATGGTCGCGGATGCCGCCGTCGGCAATGATCGGTTTGGTCGCCACCCGTGCGCACCACTTCACCGCCGAGAGTTGCCAGCCGCCGGTGCCGAAGCCGGTTTTGAGTTTGGTGATGCACACCTTGCCCGGCCCCACGCCGACTTTGGTCGCGTCTGCGCCCCAGTTTTCCAGATCGATCACGGCTTCGGGTGTGGCCACATTGCCTGCGATGACGAAGGTGCTGGGCATTTTTTCACGCAAGTAGGTGATCATGTCTTTCACGCTGTCGGCGTGGCCGTGCGCGATGTCGATGGTCACGTAGTCGGGCACCAGGCCCAGTTTCACCAACTCGTCCACCGTCGCGTAATCGGGCTTCTTGACGCCCAGCGAGATTGACGCAAACAGGCCCTTGCCCTTCATCGTCTTGACGAAGGCCACGTTGTCCAGGTCAAAGCGGTGCATCACGTAAAAATAATTGTTCTCGGCCAGCCACTGGCAAATCGGCACGTCCACCACGGTTTTCATGTTGGCCGGCACCACCGGCAGGCGAAAACGCCGCCCGCCCAGCTCCACACCCGCGTCACATTCGGAGCGGCTTTGCACACGGCATTTGCGTGGCAGCAGGAGGATGTTGTCGTAGTCGAATATTTCCATCTTGCAGGCTCCCCGTTCAGCGAAAAAATGGCCAAAAAAAACCGGGCCGCCAATGTTGGGGCCCGGTGCTTGATTCTACGCGGGCTGCCGGGTGGACGCAGTGCTTGGGCTGGATTCGAGCGCGATGCGGAAATCCTGCCAAGGCAGATCAATCATACCTAAATTGGGTACGATTGAGCCAAAAAACCCGCTTTTTGAAGAATTCATGAATAGGATGGCTGCCTAAGTCACGTAGTTATTGAATAGTTTGCTATCAATTTATATGGTCACTTTGGGTGATCACAAACGCTGGCTGCAACTGCCACCAGCCGCCGACGCGCGTCTTCGACCCAACCCACCACCCGCAGGCGCTCTGGGTTTGCGCCCGCTGCGATGCTCATCGGCCGTGACTCGGCCCAGCTCAGCGTGCCATCGGCAGCCAACGCGCCCGCAGCTGCCCAGGTTTGCACCAGCGCATTGCGCACCAGCAGCCGCGCCACCGGGCTGCCTTCGGTGCCTGGCGGCAATTCTTCGACCAGCAGCAACCACGCTGTCAGCGGCAGGGCCGATTGCAGCGCCTTGGCCTGACGAGGCGGCAGCTTGAGTTCAATCGACGCGCCCAGGTAGCCGTTCAGCGCGATGCCCCGCGCCACCCGCATTGGCGGTTTGCCTCGGGGGTTGGACGGCGCCGCCGCACCGCCTAGATTCACCAACGAGCGCCGTTGGAGCGACGCGGCAGGCGCCGGCAAACCCAGCGCCGCCAGCCGCGCCAACGCGTCGCGGCCGGCCGCAGCACTCAGCGGCGCATCGTCCCCGCTCGCGCTGGGCACGATCCAGTCCACGGCGATTTGAGTGGTACCCGTTTGAGCGCGGCCCGCGTGAGCCGCGCGCGCTGTCCAGCAGCTTGCGCAATCGGCGCTCATAAACCGCTCGATGATGGCGCTTTGCACCGCCTGCCCGTCGCTGGAACACGACGACTGCGCCTGTGCGGCAGACAAGCCAAACAAAGCGGTCAATACCGCGCAAAGGTGCCTGAACACGGCACCCCGGTCGACGGTGTCAAATGCAATGCTGGTCATGCATTTTTGCTCCTGTACGATTTGCTTTAGCGCTTGTATTTGACATTGATGGACACGGCGCGAACTTTGGAAGCCAATGCCGCGATGTTTTTGAGTGCGCCATGCTGGTTTTGCCTGTTGTTTGTTTTTTCTACGGTCTGTTCGTCATCCCGCAGGCCTCGCAATCTTAAAAACCCAACAGGGCCGAACTGTTGTCCCGCACCTCCGAATTTTCCTGAACACGATGCCATTGGGCCTGCCAGTTCTCAAGAAGTTCCAGCATATTCATGGCCTTCGCCACGCGCCGAAGGCGGGCTTTGTTCAAGGCCTGCAGGTCTAAATCAAAGGGCGGTCGGGTCATGCGGCTGCGGGGTGAGGCCCCGAGGTAAATCCAGTCGAGCAGGGCTTTTTCTTGGGTCGTGCGCGGGTAGTCAAAACGCGGGTCGCGGATGTCGGTGAGCGCTCCGGCGCGTTCATCGACCAAGTGTGCGGGCATCGCAAAAAAACGGAAGGTGCCGGCCTGGGTTTTGCGGTCGGATATTTGCGGGTTGGGCCAACTTGGGTCGGTGGGGATCACGCAGGTGACCGTGTCGCCAAAGTTGTTCATGACGCCAGACTGCTCCAGTACCCAGGCCAGGCTGACCACGCTGCGCGACCGCACCCACTGAGCTGCCGCCGCCGGGCTGATGTCGCGGTGGCCCATTCGGTTCAAAAAAACGCCCTTAATGACGCGTTGCAGTTTTCTGGAGCGCACCAGGTCGTCCTGCCAGCGCTGAAAGGTCGCGTGGGGCGGGGCCACCGCGCCGGGCAGGGAGGCAATCATCTGCAACATGCCGGAGGTCAGCACGGCGGGTGTGTCTCCCCGCAGCAGGCGGCTTTCTGCTTCGAGTTTCCAAAGGGCTGTCACACCGCCGTCCCGTCCCGCTCTGGGGGTTGATAAGGGGCTTGATTGGGGTTCTGTTGCTGCATGTCAAGGGCGCTTTGGCACCAGCGTTCGAGGGTTGCCGCAACGAGCAAGGTGTATTCCAGCCAGCGGTCGGCTGTCAAAGACCCTCGAACGTCCGGCGGCAGGTAAGGCAGCAACTCTTCACGGGCCAGGTCAAAACCGATCATTTCGAGTTTCGACAGCGCGGTGTCCCGAATTGTGTGGAGTGCTTTGGCCGGGCTGCGCAATGCGAGCAACGCGGCTGGATTGGCGTTGGCGGCGATCAAATCCTGCAGGTCGTAGATATCCCTGGGGGCATGGCGCGCTTCTGACATCGCGGCGGCGATTTTCATGGCGGCCAACGCGTCATTGGAATAGGATTCAATGACAAAGGGAGCCATGCCGTAGTTTGCCGGGGGTGCCACGGTTGTGCGGCGTTTCCAGTCGGCAGGTATTGCATTTCTGCCAGAAATCTCGACCTCAAATCGCACCAGCTCGCTGGTGGGGGCCACGCCGACAAGGCGCGCCCTGACGGTGGTCAAAGTCAGTTTGGTGATCTCGGCTTGCGGCTGCCGAATGCCCGCATTGGCAGCCGCGCGCACCAGGGCTTTAGGCATGCCCGCCTTGAGGCTGTCCATCGACAAACTGGACTCGCGGTCAAAGTCAATGTCTTTGGTCAGGCGTAAGCTGCCGAAAACAGCGCGCATGGCCATGCCCCCTTTGAGCACCAACCTTTGGCCGTATTGCCCGACGACCTCGCGCAACAAGGCCACCTGACAACGGTCAATGCTTGTCAGGCGATCGTCGAAGCCTCGGCTCGAAGGTGAATAAATAGCAGTCATTACTCATTATATGATATTTATATACTAAAACTATGGTGGAATTGGCGTCGAAAACGTTGGTGGTTTCAGCGCGATGAGCTCTACCGGAATGAAACGGCTACCGCGCCCATGACTTCCTACAATGACACCATGTTTTCAGAAGTCCCCGAATCAACGGCGCGCCCGGCCCTCATGTCCAACGCCACGCCCAACCCTGCGCCCAACCTCGCGCCCAACTCTCCGCTGTTACAGAATCTCAACCCCGAGCAGCTCGCGGCGGTGGTGTTGCCCAATGAACATGCGTTGATTTTGGCCGGCGCAGGCTCCGGCAAAACCCGGGTGCTGACCACGCGCATCGCCTGGCTGCTGCAAAACGGCCTGGTCTCGCCCGGCGGCGTGCTGGCGGTGACCTTTACGAACAAGGCCGCCAAGGAGATGATGACGCGGCTCACGGCGATGCTGCCGGTGAATGCGCGCGGCATGTGGATTGGCACGTTCCATGGGCTGTGCAACCGCTTTTTGCGCGCGCATTACAAGATGGCCAACTTGCCGCAGGCGTTTCAGATTTTGGACACGCAAGACCAATTGAGCGCCATCAAACGGCTGTACAAGCAGTTTGACATCAACGACGAGCGTTACCCACCCAAGCAGACCCAGTGGTTCATCGGTGGCTGCAAGGAAGATGGCCTGCGCCCGTCTGCGGTGCAAGCGAATGACTCAGACACGCGCAAAAAAGTCGAGATCTACCAGCTTTATGAAGACCAGTGCCAGCGTGAAGGGGTGGTCGATTTTGGCGAGCTGATGCTGCGCTCGTATGAACTGCTGCGCGACCATGTGCCGATCCGCGAACATTACCAGCGCCGCTTTCGGTACATCTTGATCGACGAGTTTCAGGACACCAACAAACTGCAATACGCGTGGATCAAGATGCTGGCTGGGCAAGGCGAGTTCGCCGCGCCCGGCTTGGGTGGCAGTGCCAGCAACTTGCCCGGCGGCTGTGTGATGGCGGTGGGCGACGACGACCAAAGCATCTACGCTTTTCGCGGCGCGCGGGTCGGCAACATGGCCGATTTCGTCACTGAATTCAAGGTCAAACACCAGATCAAACTGGAGCAAAACTACCGAAGCGGCAGCAACATTCTGGACTCGGCCAATGCGCTCATCAGCCACAACGAGCGGCGCCTCGGCAAGAACTTGCGCACCGACCAAGGCCCCGGCGAGCCGGTGCGGGTGCTTGAATCGCCCAGCGATTTCGCCGAGGCGCAGTGGATGGTCGATGAGATCAAACAACTGGTGCGTGACGGCGTTCCCCGGCTTGAAATAGCCATTCTTTATCGCTCTAACGCGCAAAGCCGGGTGATTGAAACGGCGCTGTTCAACGCCGCCATGCCTTACAAGGTGTACGGTGGCTTGCGCTTTTTTGAGCGGGCGGAAATCAAACACGCCCTGGCTTATCTGCGTATTTTGGAGAACCCGAGTGACGACACCAGCTTTCTGCGCGTCGTTAATTTCCCGCCGCGTGGCATTGGGGCGCGTTCGTTGGAGCAATTGCAGGACATCGCGAAGGCGCAGGGTGGCTCGCTGCACAACGCGGTGGCGGCGCTTTCAGGCAAAGCGGGTGCGAACATCGGCGCGTTTGTCGCCAAACTCGACGTGCTGCGGGAACAAACACCTTCTTTAAGCCTGCGCGAAATCATCGAACTGGTGCTGGAGCACAGCGGCCTCATCGAGCATTACAAAGCGGACCGCGAAGGCGCGGACCGGGTGGAGAACTTGGAAGAGCTGGTCAACGCCGCAGAGAGTTTTGTGACGCAGGAAGGTTTTGGCCGTGACGCCGTGGCGCTGCCGGTCGATGAGCTGGCGCAAGGGCCGGTAAATGGGCTGCCGGAGGTTCCCGCGCCTGACGCCGAAACCGGCGAGACGCTGAGCCCGTTGGTGGCATTTCTCACCCATGCCGCGCTTGAATCGGGCGACAACCAAGCCCAAGCCGGGCAAGACGCCGTGCAATTGATGACGGTTCACGCCAGCAAAGGCCTGGAGTTCGACTGCGTGTTCATTGGCGGGCTCGAAGAGGGCCTGTTCCCGCACGAGAACTCGATGAGCAGCCATGACGGCCTGGAGGAAGAGCGTCGGCTGATGTACGTGGCCATCACGCGGGCGCGCAAACGCCTGTATTTGAGCCATTCGCAAACCCGCATGTTGCACGGGCAAACACGCTACAACGTGAAGAGCCGCTTCTTTGACGAGCTGCCGGAAGAGGCGTTGAAGTGGGTAGCCTCAAAATCCGTTCAAAAGTCATCTGGTTATCAAAATAACTCTTATTTTGGTTCAAATAACGCAGCAAGATACGCAAATAATTCGAGACTTAGTGGCCAGAACGACGCTTATAAATATGCAGATAAAAATATTTCAGTTCCTGAACAAAAGGAAACCGGAACCCATGGCATTCGCGCTCAGATGAAGGTGTTTCACAACAAGTTTGGCGAAGGTCTGGTGCTGGCCATCGAAGGCGCCGGCGCCGATGCCAGGGCGCAAATCAACTTTCCGCGCCATGGTGTGAAATGGTTGGCGCTCGGCATTGCAAAATTGACGCCCTTGCCGTGAAAAATCTGACGCCTCGCTTGGTTGCGTTACGTTTTGTAATAGGCAAGCCTGCCAGTCCGGTTGTACATTTCCCACAGCGTCCATAAATCGAAAGAAAGCAGCTATTTCCTGGCTTCAAGTTGATTCACAGTGACGAAATTTCAACAACGCAGCGCTGACAAACAGTCCGATCCGAAAGCCGGGTGGGGGAGACGCGCCACCGACAATTCATTGCGCGGCCTGATTGTGAACGAAGCCGATAGCGACGAAGCCTGGGAGAGCTGGCAGGACGCGCTCAAGCAGCAAGAGGGCGAACCGACACAGCCGGCGCCGCTGGAGTAAGCCGTTGGCCGCCCTTGTGCAATAGTTGACACATTGCCGAACTTTCAGGCTGAATGCGGGGCAGTTTCTTTTTTTGGGAAACTCCGAGGCGCCATTTCGGCTCTACACAGCGCCAACCCCAACAACCTGAACCCATTGGAGTGCTCCATGAAAAGAAAATCCTATGCCAATCTCACCTCCGCCGTCCTGTTCGTGGCCAGCCTCGCGGCTGCAGTTTCGCTGCCGGTCATGGCTGCGGATACCCCTGGCGGGCCCTCCGTCAATGAGCGCTTAACGGCGGCACGCAAATCGATTGACGCCAAAGACTGGAGCAAGGCGATGTTCGAGCTGAATCAGGCCGTGCGCGAAGAGCCGCGCAATGCCGACGTGCACAACCTGCTGGGTTACACCTACCGCAAACGCGCCACACCTGACCTGGCCAAGGCCTTCGACCACTACAAAACCGCTTTGAACCTGAACCCGAAACACAAAGGCGCGCACGAATACATCGGCGAAGCGTATTTGACTGACAAAAAACCCGCTGAGGCCGAGAAACACCTGGTGCAACTCGAAGCCATTTGCGGCAACAAGACCTGTGAAGAGTATGCCGACCTGGCCAAGGCGCTGGCCGACTACAAGGCCAAAAACTAAGCCCTCGCGCCACCATGAAGAACGGGGCTGCGAGCCCCGTTTTGCATTGGCGGACAGGTCAGGGCAAAAAACTATTTGCCCAGCATCTCGGCCGGGTGCATTTGGCCTGGTTTTTCTTCCATGTAGCCCTTGCCGTCTTTGACGCCGCGCACGCCGGACACCTGCCAGGCCGTGCGCTGGTTCACCAGACGCGCGAGGAATTCAAGCTCTTCATCCGTGTGGTTGATGGCGCCTGCCGGGTTGAGCATGCGGCCATTGCGCGGCGCCACTTCGCCCCAGAAGGCCTGGTGGTAGCTTGATTGGCTTTGCACCTTGTTGTCGCCCACGGTCACGTCCACCGTGCCATAACAATTGCACAGGTAGTTGCGCCCGGCCTGGCTGGCAAAAATTTCAGAATACAAGCCGGTGCCGCGAATGCCGGCCGTCAATGTCGGCATGACAATCTGGCGGCTGCTGCCACGCCCCCAGACGCTGGCGACACCCCCCGCGATCAGGCGCAACACACTCACGGCGGAGAGTGATGCGCCGCGCTCGACCACCATCATCGAATTTTGGCGCACCTGGAAGGCCGAGCTGCCCAGCACAAAGACCAGGTTCGAGCCCGGGCCGGTTTCAACGCTGTCCCCGGTTTGCACCGTTTGCTGGGGGTTCAGGCGACGCCCGTTCAAGAGCGCATCCCCGGTGAGCGTGACCACGTTGCTGCGGGATTGCGCCTGGGCCGCCGCGAAGCCGCCCATCGCCGTCCAGGCTGCCGCGGCTTTGACGAAGCCGCGTCGCTGGAACCACAAAACTTCAGGTTCGCTGCGGCCTTGCAATTGATGTTGCGTCATGTGGGGTCTCCAGGAGTGGCTTCAAAACAATCTTTGACAGTGAAATAAATCGACGTGAAAAACATCGCGGCCATCAACATGGCGGCTGGGAACATCGCTGCTGCGGCGGCAGTCGGGCCAGCCACTGTCGCGGCGACCAGCGTGACGACCATGCCCACCAAGCCAAACAACACCATCCAGGCCAAGCCGTAGACGAAAAACGCCTTGAAGTTGCGCAGGCAGGCCATGAGGCTGAAGAACAGGCTTTTTACTGGCGCCATGCCTTCCCAGTAAACCAGAGCCGGAGCGTGCCAGAACATCATGGAGAGCGGCAGATAAAGCGCCATCGTGGCCCACATGGCCACCTGGAAGTCGCCCTCCATCACCAACTCGCGCGAAATCGAGCCGCCCACAAGATACAGCTTGGCGAATTTGCCGCCGTCAAACAGGCTGGAAAACCCCATCACCAGCAAAAAACAGGCTGCGTAAATGCCGCCCAGCACCAGCATGGCGCGCAGTTGCGGCTTGGCGGTCTTAAAGGCGGCCAGCAAAATCGACGGCATGGGGAACTTGCCGCGCGAAGCCTCCTGTGTCGCCAGCATCAAACCCAAGGTGGCGGCCGGCAACAGTGCCAGCGCCAGCACATTGCCCAGCACCGGTACGATGGACAACACCGACATCAGGGCCATGAACATGAAAAACAGCCCGGCCAGCGCCAGCGGTTGCTTGAAAAATGTTTGGCAGCCAAGTTTTACCCATTGAATGCCGGTACGCGCGGGAACGATGTTCAGTTTCATTGATGGTTGGTGTCGCTGGAATTCGAGTGGCGGTCTGCCAGATTAGTTGCGGCCCGGTTCACGCCCGAACCGCGCCCAAACTGTGCACTAGTTCACGCAATACGCGTTCAAAGTGCCCAGGGTCATGCGCCTTGAGCATGGAAGCTTCGCGGGGCAGGTGCAAATCCCACAGGCGGGAGAGCCAGAAGCGCAAGGCACCGGCGCGTCGCATGGCGGGCAAGGCCTGCCATTCTGCGCCGCTCAAGGGCCGCACGCGGTTGTAGGCGTCCAGAAAGGCGCTGCTGTGCCCGGGGCGGGCGGCGCCGGTGGGCAGGTCAACACACCAGTCGTTCAACGCCACGGCAATGTCAAAAACAAAACTGTCAACGCCGGCAAAGTAAAAGTCGAAAAAACCGGTGAGGCGGGGCACGGCGGGGTCGGCTGAGTCGCCGGGAGATGCGCCTGGAGCGTCGCCGGTCTCGAACATCACGTTGTCACGGAACAAATCGGCATGCACCGCGCCCTGCGGCAAAGCGGCGTAAATGGATGACGCCGCAAAGTGGTTTTGGTAGGCCAGCTCGCTTTGAATCAGCGACGCTTGGGCGGCGTCGAGGTGGGGCAGCACCACCGGCACGGTGGCGTTCCACCAAGGCAGGCCGCGCAAATTCGGCTGGTTCAATTCAAAATCACGCCTGGCCAAGTGCATTTTGGCCATCATCGCGCCCACCAAGGCGCAATGCGCGGGCGAGGGCGCCAGTTCACTCTTGCCGCGCAGGCGGTTCACCACCGTGGCCGGTTTGCCATTCACCATGTAGAGCAAGTTGCCCTGCGCGTCGGCGGCCGGGTTGGGCACCGGCACCTCGTGCTGGGCCAAGTGTTTCATCAGCTTCAGATAAAACGGCAACTGCGCACTTGTCAACCGCTCGAACAGGGTTACCACAAAGGCGCCCTGGTCGGTGGTGGCGAAGTAGTTGGTGTTTTCGATGCCGCCAGCGCAGCCTTCCAGATTCTGCAGTTGGCCCAGCCCAAGCTTGCTCAGAAGGGTGCTGGCCTCGTCAAACGAGACCTCGGTGTACACCGCCATGGGTCTTAGAAACCCAGCACTTTCCAGGTGCGCTCGCCGGTGTTGGGCTGCACATCGTAGCTCGGCCAGCCGCCTTTGGGCGCCACGGAAATGCTGCGGGTTTCGCCGCCAAAACGCACTTCGTCGATGCGCACATCTCGGCTCTCAACCTGGATGCGCTCGATCAACTGGTTGGCGCTGGAAGGCGCAGAATTTAGGGGCGCCTCCAGCGGCAACGGGCGGGCGGTTGCGGCAGGCGTGGCCACTGCTTGCGCAGCGGGCTGGGCCCAGACTTGGCCCATGCCGCAGCCCAACACAGCGACCAGTGTGGCGGCAGTGAGTTTGGACGTCTGCTTGGCCATCGGTTTGAGACCACCGAGCGGTACGGTGAAAGTGGGCTTGCGCATGGGCAGATTGTAGAGCCACGGCGGTGTCCGAAGGGGCGCAAAATAAGGGCATGAGCGACCTGAATCCAACCCTGCCTTCCACCCCTTGCGCCACCGCCCCTGCCGCCACAACCCCGGGCCAGACCCTGTTGCTGGTGGACGGCTCCAGTTACCTTTACCGCGCCTTCTTTGCCGGCGGCGATTCCATGCACATCACGCTGTCTGACGGCTCGGAGCAAAAAACCGGCGCGATCCGCATCATGATCAACATGCTGGCCAGCCTGCGCAAGGAAGTGCACCCCGAATTCGCCGCCTGTGTGTTTGACGCCAAGGGCCCAACCTTCCGCGACGACATTTACGACAAATACAAGGCGCAGCGTTCGCCCATGCCGGACGACCTGCGCTCGCAAATCGAGCCGATTCACGAGGTGGTGCGCCTCCTGGGCTGGAAGGTGCTGGTGGTGCCCGGTGTGGAGGCCGACGACGTCATCGGCACCCTGGCCGTGGCCGCCGACGCGCAAGGCATTGACGTGGTGATCTCCAGCGGCGACAAAGACTTGGCGCAGCTGGTGACCCGACACATCACCATGATCGACACCATGAACGGCAAACGCCGCGACCTGGCCGGCGTCGAGGCCGAATTCGGCGTGCCCGCGCGCCTGATGGTGGACTACCAGACCCTGGTGGGCGATGTGGTTGACAACGTTCCAGGTGTCGAAAAAGTCGGCCCGAAAACGGCGGCCAAGTGGCTGCAGCAATATGGCTCGCTCGAAGCGGTGGTCGCCGATGCGGCCAACATCGGCGGCGTGGTCGGTGAAAACCTGCGCAAGGCGCTTGGCTGGCTGCCGACAGCGCGGCAACTGTTGACGGTAAAAACCGACTGCGATTTGAACGGCCACGTGGTGGGCCTGCCGGCGCTTGATTCGATAGCTGTTGGCGCGCCAGATACGAGAGCCCTGGCCGAGTTTTATGAAAAGTTTGGGTTCAAGGGCTTGGCGCGTTCTCTGGCCAAGGTGGACGATTCGGCTTCCGGCGCCATGGCCGCCGACGCAAAAACCACGGCCGGCGCCACACCCAACCCACAGGAACAGTCGCCCGGCCTGTTCGACGAGCCTGGCGGTTTGCCTGCACCCGCGCGCTCCAGTGCAGGCAGCCTGAAGTACGACACCGTCCTCACTTGGGAGAGTTTCAACGAGTGGCTGGCCAAAGTCGAAGCGGCAGAGCTGGTCGCGGTGGACACTGAAACCACGTCGCTCGATGAAATGGTGGCTGAAATTGTGGGTGTGAGTTTCAGCGTGAAACCAGGTGAAGCGGCTTACATCCCGCTCACCCACGATTACCCGGGCGCGCCCGAGCAGTTGCCGCGCAGCGAAGTACTGGCCAAACTGAAACCTTGGCTGGAAAACGCCACCAAGAAGAAGCTCGGCCAACACGTCAAATACGACCGCCACGTTTTCGCCAACCACGGCATCGAGGTGCAGGGGTACGCGCATGACACCATGCTGCAAAGTTACGTGCTTGAAGTGCACAAACCGCACGGCCTGGCTAGCCTGGCTGAACGCCATTTGGGACGAAGTGGCATCAGTTACGAAGACCTGTGCGGCAAGGGCGCGCACCAGATCAAGTTCAACCAGGTGGACATTGCCAAGGCGGCTGAATACTCGTGTGAAGACTCGGATCAAACGCTTGACGTGCATCTGGCGTTGTGGCCGCAGCTTCAAATCAACCCGAAGCTGCTCTCCATTTACGAGCTGGAGATGGCCAGCAGCGAAGCGCTTTACCGCATCGAACGCAATGGCGTGTTGATCGACGCGCCGATGCTGGCGGCGCAAAGCCACGAACTGGGCCAGCGCATGCTGGTGCTGGAAACCGAGGCGCACCTGCTGGCCGGGCAACCGTTCAACCTCTCCAGCCCGAAACAGATTGGCGACATTTTCTTCACCAAACTGGGTCTGCCCGTGGTGAAAAAAACCGCCACTGGCGCGCCCAGCACCGATGAAGAAGTGCTGGAAAAACTTGCTGAAGATTTCCCGCTGCCCGCCAAAATATTGGAGCACCGCGGCCTGGCCAAACTCAAGGGCACCTACACCGACAAACTGGCGCAACTCGCCAACCCACGCACGGGCCGCGTGCACACCCATTACGCGCAGGCCGTGGCCGTGACCGGGCGCTTGAGCAGCAACGACCCGAACCTGCAAAACATTCCCATTCGCACGGCCGAAGGCAGGCGCGTGCGTGAGGCCTTTGTGGCGGCGCCGGGCTGTGTGATTGCAAGTGCCGACTACAGCCAGATCGAGCTGCGCATCATGGCGCACATCAGCGGCGATGAGTCACTTTTGAAAGCCTTCAACGCCGGTTTGGACGTGCACCGCGCCACGGCTTCCGAGGTGTTCGGCGTGCCGGTTGACCAGGTGAGCTCTGAACAGCGGCGTTACGCCAAGACCATCAATTTCGGGCTGATTTACGGCATGAGCGCCTTTGGCCTGGCACGTTCGCTCGGCATTGAAAACAGCGCCGCGAAAAATTTTGTCGAGCGTTATTTCCAGAAATACCCTGGCGTCAAAAAATACATGGACGAGACCAAGTTGTCTGCCAAGGCCAAAGGCTACGTCGAGACGGTCATGGGGCGGCGCCTGTACCTCGCCGAAATCAACTCCCCCAATGGCCCGCGCCGCTCTGGTGCCGAGCGCCAGGCCATCAATGCGCCGATGCAGGGCACGGCGGCGGATTTGATCAAACTCGCCATGGTCGCGGTTCAAAACGCGCTGGATGCGCAGCACCGCGCTACCAAGATGATCATGCAGGTGCACGACGAACTGGTGTTTGAAGTGCCCGAAGCCGAGGTTGAATGGGTGAAATCCGAAATTCCCCGCCTGATGGCGGGCGTGGCCGCGCTCAAGGTGCCGTTACTGGCCGAAGTGGGGGTGGGGCCAAATTGGGACAAGGCGCACTGACAGGGTTTCGAAAATTTGGCAACGGGGATGCTACACTATATGTAGCAGAAAAGCTTTATTTTGCGTGACTTAGGTGCCAAAAAAGCCTGAAATATTGAAAATTCACCGGTAACTGGCTGAAAAGTTAACATGCGTATTAACAAAAATCGCATCTACAAAAACCCCCATGCATTTTTCCCCAGGCCCTTGGGCGCGAGCAAAAACAATGGGGCGGAAAAAGAAAAACCCGCCGAAGCGGGTTGATTGGGTGGGTCGGGCAATGCGGCGCCAATAGGGCTGCCTCAGGTGCGGCGCCTGCGCGTCAGTCCGACGGCGGCCAAGGCCAATCCCAACAAGGCCAGGGAGCCGGGTTCTGGAACACGGTTGCCGGGGTCCAGCGTCAGGTCGTTGGCGAAACTCCACTCGACGATGTCGTGGTTCAGGAAGCCTGCGCCGGTGCCGGAGGTGAAGCCGACAAAGGCGTTGTTGGTGCCCAGAATCGCGCCGATATCAATGGCCACGTTGGTGAGTGCCAAGTGGGTTGAAATCATGGCAGGGTCTGTCAGGGAAGCGTTCAGCACGCTGCCGTTGTAGCTGATCGTGGCGCTCCAAAGGTGGCCGTTGGCCATGCAACCATCGCTCAGGTAGGAGTTGCCACCGAAATCGCAGGTTGCTATGGCGTAAACGTCGGACAAATTGCTACTGGCAATGTTGCCGTTCACGTCCAGGCCCACGTGGTTGCTGCTGTTGCCGTCAAACCCGCCGTTGTTGAAGTTGTCAAACTCAATGGCGACGCTGTTGGTCAACCCCTGGATGCCGATGCCGCCCCCGGCTGTGCCCAGCCCGGTGGTGCCTGCGGCCAGCACAAAGGTAATGCCGTCGGCCGGGGCAATGCCACCCGCACTGGTAAAGCGGAACTTGAAAGTAGTGGAAAACGTTGCGTTCGTGCCCAGGGTTTGCGCTGTTGAAAAGTAGGCCGCGCCGCTCTGTCCGGTTGCGGCGGGTGTCAGCCGAAGCACGGTGCCGTCATTGGTGGTGCCCGTGGTGTCGACGAAAGCGGGGCTACCTACGGTGGTGAGCAAGGCCTGTTGCGCAGGAACGCCAAACCCGGCAAAAGTGACTGTGGCCGCCTGCACCTGGTGTACAGCACCCATGAGCAGACCGGCAGACAGCGCGCTTGCAAGCAGTGAATTCTTCATTTGAGATTTCCTTTGTAGAAAAGACGCGTAAGGAATGCGTGAAAAAACGATACAAGCATTATTCATACCAAAAATAAACTGTATAAAAATCATAAAGTTACAAATGGACTTGCCCCAAAGTGTTAATTTTCTCGACATAAAAGTTCTGATAACCTCGCAAAAATTGTGGTTATGTGCCTCGACTAAGCTCACAAATTACGAGTCCGGCCATCCCAGTTCTTTCATCGAAAGATTCGACGGATCGGGCCTCGGAAGCGGCACGCTGAGGCGCGCCAGTGTTTTTACGCTAACCACAAACTGGAACACCTATGCTTGACAGCGACCAAACCAACGAATTCAACGCCCTGTTGCCCGGCCAGTCCACTGAGGAGGGCAGCTCGCGCCGCACGGCGCTGAAAGTCGCGCTGGGCGTGGGTTACGCCGCTGCGGCCATGCCCATCGTGGCGCAAACGGCAGTCAAGACCGCCAGTGACGGGCTCA
>JANOYE010000032.1:0-4248 GCA_031428695.1 Rhodoferax sp.
GCAACCAACACCGCCACCAAGCTCACCTTGAGCGCGCCGCAAGCCGCGCTGCTGTGGAAAACACCGCCCACTGTCTTGTCGATTGCGCAGTCGATGGACTACTTTATGACCTACAACGTGGACGACACCGTGCCCAGCATCAACCGCACCACCGAGCTCTACCGCGACCCGGTGGTTTCTTGGGGCCTGAGCAATTCGCCCGATTTGTCGAAGTTCAAACAACGCGGCGGCAAGATGATCAGCTGGATCGGCAATGCCGACCCGGCCGTGAGCCCCAATGAAACCATCGCCTGGTACAACAAGGTCAATGCGTTTGAAGCTGGCAAAGCCGATGATTTCCTCAAACTCTTCGTGGTGCCCGGCATGAACCATTGCCAAGGCGGCATGGCCACAGATCGATTCGACATGTTGACCGCGCTGGAAAATTGGGTGGAGCGCCGCGCACCGCCTGCCAGCATTTACGCCGAGGCCTCCAAACCCGGCTACTTTGGCGTGGCCAGCCGCAGCCGCCCGCTGTGCCCCTACCCGCAATACGCGCAGTACAACGGCTCGGGCGACATCAACGTCGCCAACAATTTCAGCTGCAAATGAAACGGGCAGGCTGCTTATGAGCGCCGGTAAAACATTTGTTCTGGTCCACGGCGGCTTTCATGGCGGCTGGTGCTGGCGCGAGGTCGCGCGGGGCTTGCGCGCGCGCGGCCACGAGGTGTTCACGCCCACGCAGACGGGCCTGGGCGAGCGCTCGCACCTGCTCTCCAAAGACATCACGCTTGACACCTTCATTGAAGACATCATCCAAGTGCTGCGTTTCGAAGACCTGTGGGATGTGGTCCTCGTCGGCCACAGCTTTGGCGGCAATTCGGTCTCGGGCGTGGCAGACCGCATGCCCGAGCGCATCCGCCTCTTGGTCTACCTTGACGCCATCATGCTCGAAGGCGGCCAGAGCATGTTTGACTCGCTGCCCAAAGAGGTGGTCGCCACCCGCCTGAAAGCGGCCGAGGCCAGCGGCGGGCTCAGCGTGGCGCCACCTGCCGCGGCGGCATTCAATATTGACAACGCCAAACAGGCGCGCGAGGTTGAAGCCCGCCTCACCCCGCACCCGCTGGGCACCTACACCTCGCCGTTGAATCTGGTGCACCCCGTCGGCAATGGCCTGCCGGCGGTTTATGTCCGCTGCACCCAGCCGCTTTTTGCAACGCTGCAACCGGCGCGCGAGTGGGTGAAGGCCAACGGCATGCGAACGGTAGACATCAAAGCCGGACACGACGCGATGATTTCAGCGCCTAAGTCATTGACGGAACTGCTGTGTGATTTGGCAGGGTGATTTGGCGACTTGGGGAGGGAAGCGGGTGAGAGGATGGCGAGAAATTAGCGAAAAATTAGCGCCATAACGACATCTTGCGCCGCCAGCCAATTGCTATTATTTATATAGCTACTTGCGCACATTATTCGTGACTTGAGCATTGATTTTTCCTAAAAAACTGGAAAATTCGAATCAAAATTGCCATTTGTTAATATACAAGTTAACTATTAGCGCGATTCGCTGCCACGACCCTTCAGTACAACCGAACCGCCATGTCGAAATGCCAGGCCCGGCGGATTTCGACCACATCGTAATCACGCAGCAAGCCGGGCGGGAACGCCTGGTAGTTCGCCTGGCTCTGGACGATTCGCCGCACCGCGTCGTCAATGGCCGCCGCGCCGCTGGAGCGCACGAAGGCCACCGACTCCACAGAGCCATCACTTCGAATCGCCACCGTCACCAATGGCTGGGTATGCGGCTGCTTGGCCGCTTCGCGCACCATGTCGAAGGTCATGTTCAGCTCGATCTTGCGGCTCCAGGCTTCCGCGTACAAAACGAGTTCGGCATTGGAGTCCATGCGACCGAACAACCTGCCACGGCGCAAGGTGCTCGCCGAGTGGGGCAACAAGGGTGATGGGCGCGTCGCCGTTGATGCCGCCGCCGCATCGCGCCGATCCGCCTCCTCGTTCAATTGCCGCCCAATCGCCCGAAGCCGCTCTTCCCGCTTTTCCGCCTCCGATTGCATCGCAGCAAGCCGCGCGGCTTCGACACGCGCTCCTTCCAGACGGCCCGCCTCTTGACGCGCCGCCTCTAGCCTTCCAGCTTCTTGCCTTGCCGCTTCTTGCCTTCCGGCTTCTTGACGCGCTGCTGCTTGCCGCGCCGCCTCCTGGCCTTCCGCTTCCCCCCGCGCAGCCTCGGCCCGCGCTGCTTCCTGACGGGCGGCCTCTTGCTTTGCAGCCTCTTGTCTCGCGGCGGCCTGTCGTGCAGCCTCGACCCGAGCCACTTGCTGGCGCACGGCGTCTTGTCGCGCCGTCTCTTGCCGAGCTGCCGCCTGCTTTGCTGCCTCGGCCGCCGCTTCTTGACGCGCCGCCTCCTGCCGCATCACTTCCTGCCGCACCGCTTCTTGTCGTGCGGCAGCCCGTCGCAGAGCATCCTGGCGCTCAGCTTCGACGCGTGCGGCCTCCATACGTGCAACTTCCTGCCGCGCGGCCTCTTGCCGAACCGCCTCCTGTCGAGCCGCCTCTTGCCGAATCGCCACTTGCCGCACCACTTCCTGCTGTGCGGCCTCCTGGCGTTCAGCATCCACCCGGGCGGCCTCAGCCCGCGCTGCCGTTTGACGGGCGGCATCCTGCCGCGCTGCGTCTTGCCGTACCCCATCCTCCCGTGCTGCGGCCAACTGCGCCTCTTCTTTGCGTGCGGACTGCTGGCGCTCAGCCGCCAACTGCTCGGCCTGCCGCTGTGCATCCTGCCTGGCGCGGTGACGCTCGGCCAATTCTTGGGCGCGCTCCTGCGCCGCATCAACAGACTCTCGAAGCTGCGGCGCAGACGCCACGGGCGATGGCGTTGGGGCGCTTGGCGCCGCCTCGACAGCGGGTGTTGGCGCCTCGGGCTCGGGGGGCACGATGAAGGTGGCCTTGTCAGACGCCGCCACGGCCATCACATCTTGCTCGGGCGGCGGTGGCTGCGCGGCTACATCGGGCTGTGAAGCGGGCGAAGGTGTGGGCGTCGGCATAGGCGAAGGCGCAGGCGCAGAATTTGGCGCGAGCGTTGAATCAGGCGCAATGGCTGCCAGAGCAGCGGGGTCGACCGCTTTCTTGGCCGCTTTCCTCGGCTTGCTCGCCCTCTTCGGTTTGGACTGTGGCACGCTCGCGACGGCTGTGGCCTGTGGCGGCGGCGCCGGGTACACCAGGGTCAGCACCGCCGGTTCGGCGGCAACGGGCGGCTCAAGCCCAGCCATTGCTGCGCTTTGCAGGGGCTCCGCCGCAGCAACCGGCGCCGGAGCGAGCGCGACGCGAACATCAGGCACCTCGACACGCCGATCCTGCCAGGGGAAACCAAAGCCCGGCAGCCCCAGCCCCTGGCCGCCAAAAGTCAGGCTCAACAGCACCAGGTGGGCAGCCAGTGAGAACAACAGCGCGAGCGGCAAACGCCTGCGTTCAGCGCCCACGCCTTCGCTTGGCCACCACACGGGCGCTGTGGCCTTCGCCGGGGCTGGCGCCTCCAGTGAGGCTGCGGCCTCAGACAACGCGGCCAGCTTGGGCACGGCGGGGGGTCTTCGCGAGGCGCGGGAACCTGTGGACCTCAAGCGGCCTCCGCCGTCGCTGCCTGCACAAGCCAGCTGGCGCAGGGCACGGCCACCCCCTGCCCTGGGCGCGGGATGATCGGATGGGCCCGCCGGGCATGGCCGGGCCAACGTGCCTCGAATGGCGTCGTGAACTGCATCCAGCCCATTGTCCTATCCAAACCGGCGCGTTCGCACCGGCACGCTCGCCGGCACGCTCGCAATTGACGCCACGCCAGCTTGGCGATAGATTGAGGGTCGGCCCAAAAAAACCGCTTGACATTTTTTTTCGCCCTGCAAAGATTGGAGCGGTTCAATGACGATGCCCCTTGGACTTGTGGTTTTTTTCGCCGCCCTGATTGTCAGGTTCGCACTGCTGGTGCTGGGTTTCATGCGCCGCTCCTTCGGCCCTTTCGCTGTCTTCGGCATTGTGTTTCTGGTGTTGATGAACGCGCGTTATCTGGTCGAAGGCGCACCGGCGGCGATTGCTTTTTTCATCGGCATCTAATTATAATTCGCATTTGAAACTAAATTTATTATCCACTCCCATCCTGCGATTGATTTGACCGCTTGCGGTGATTGCTCAAGGTGGCTCAGTCCTTTGAGAAGTTGCACCTCCAAAACATCCATGCTGTCAAAAGCTTGGTTATGGAAATACTTTTCC
>JANOYE010000033.1:0-29849 GCA_031428695.1 Rhodoferax sp.
GCCCACTGCGTGTGGCTCCCTGCCCCCCGAGGGGGCCGCGTTTTGGCTTGGGGCGGCCCGGCGCCAAAAGTTGCCCCCACGGTCGCCCACTGCGTGTGGCTCCCTGCCCCCCGAGGGGGCCGCGTTTTGGCTTGGGGCGGCCCGGCGCCAAAAGTTGCCCCCACGGTCGCCCACTGCGTGTGGCTCCCTGCCCCCCGAGGGGGCCGCGTTTTCCTCGGGAGCGGCCCTTCGGAAAACAGTCATGCTTCCTCTGACCAGCAATAGCCGTCTCTGGCAATCATCGCGCTGGAGGCGCTCGGGCCCCAGGTGCCGGCGTTGTACAGGCGTGGGCCATGCGCGTCGGCGGCCCAATGGTTCAGGATGGGTTCGACCCAGCGCCAGGCTTCTTCTTGTTCGTCGCTGCGGACAAACAGGTTCAAGCGGCCGTCGATCACGTCCAGCAGCAGGCGTTCATAGGCGCCAACGCGGTTTTCTCCAAACCGCTTGTCAAAATCAAGGTCGAGCTGAACAGGCGCCAGTGAATTGGAATTGCGTCGGTTGTCCTGGCCTTGCGCCAACAAATGCAGCTCCAGGCCGTCTTTCGGTTGCAAATTGATCTGCAGCGAGTTCACAGCGTTGGCTGGGGAATTGAAAATCGCGTGGGGGGTGGGGCGAAAGTTCACTTCAATATGCGCGTCACGTCCGGCCAGGCGTTTGCCAGTGCGGATGTAAAAAGGCACGCGGGCCCAACGCCAATTGGAAATCTCGGTGCGCAGCGCGACAAAGGTTTCAGTATTGCTCTGGGGCGCCACACCTTCTTCATCTCGATAAGCCGGCACCGGCAGCCCGCCCACGGTTCCCGCCGCGTATTGGCCGCGAATCACATCTTGTTTCAGGTTTTCCGGCGTCCAAGGCCGCAAGGATCGCAGCACTTTGAGTTTTTCGTCCCGAATGGCGTCGGCATGGGCGTTGATCGGAGGCTCCATGGCGATCGCACACAAGAGCTGCAGCGCGTGGTTTTGCACCATGTCACGAAGCGCTCCGGTGTTTTCGTAAAAGGCGCCCCGTTTTTCAACCCCCAATTCCTCGGCGATGGTGATCTGGATGTTGGCAATATATTCGCGGCGCCACAACGGCTCAAACAGCGCATTGCCAAAACGCAACGCGAACAGGTTTTGCACAGCCGGTTTGCCAAGGTAATGGTCGATGCGAAAGACTTGTTTTTCGTTGAACAGGGCGCACACGGTCCGGTTGATGGCGCGGTTGGAGGCCAAGTCGTGGCCCAACGGTTTTTCCAGCACAACCCGAATGTTGGGCGTGTTCATGCCCGCGCTGGCCAATTGCTCACAAACGGTGGTGAACAGCGCTGGAGCGGTTGCCACATACATCACCACCGTGTCCGCATTGCGGGTTGTGAGAAGGGCCGACAATTTGGCGTAATCGCCGGTCTTGGACAAGTCCATGGGCAGGAAGTCGAGCAAGGCGGCAAAACGCGTGAATTCTTCCGACGAAGGACGTTTGGCCAGTTCCACCGCGTCAAAGCGTGCCCGTATTCGCTCGCGGTATTGGCCGGCACTCATGTTTTCGCGCCCCACACCAATGATCCGGCCGGAGGCGGGCAAGGTGCCATGGCGAAAGGCTTGGAACAATGCGGGCATCAGCTTGCGCCAAGCCAAGTCGCCGGTGCCGCCAAATAAGACAAGGTCGAAACTCATAGTTCAGAAAATATCGAAATGCAGATCAAGCAATGTAACTTAGTTTCATGAAAGTTGTCAACGCGTTCATTTGATCAAGGTATGAGAGGCTTGGCGTTTTCCCTAAATAGTTATAACCCATCGAAACCTTACACTTGGGGTGTAATCAAGTTACTTTTTCGCATCTCTACTGCAACATTCCCGGCCCAGGCCCGGTGGAAGGCTCCATGAATAAATTGGTATCAACGCTGCTCTTTGCCGGTTTTGTGGGCGGCGCTTCGGCACAAGGGCACATCAATGTCATTTGCTCGGTTCAGGCCGAGTGGTGCAACATGATTGGCACGGTGTATGCCCGCACCACCGGCGTCAAGGTCAACGTCTCGATGAAGGGCTCGGGCGAAGCATTGGCGCAGTTGATCGCAGAAAAGGAGAACCCCAAGACCGACATCTGGTTTGGCGGCACGGGCGACCCGCACCTGCAGGCGGCCGAGCAGAACCTGACCCTGGAGCACAAGTCGCCCAGCCTGGCCCAGTTGCACCCTTGGGCGCAGCAACAAGCCGAGCAGTCGAAGTACAAGACGGTTGGCATTTATTCCGGCCCGTTGGGCTTTGGTTACAACAGCGAACTGCTCGCCAAGAAGAAGTTGCCGGTGCCCAAAACTTGGGGTGACTTGCTTAACCCTGCGCTCAAAGGTGAGGTTCAGGTCGCCAACCCGGCCTCCAGCGGCACCGCCTACACCATGGTGGCCACACTCGTGCAGTTGATGGGCGAAGACAAGGCGTTCGACTACATGAAGCAGTTGCACAAGAACATCAGCCAGTACACCCGCAGCGGCACCGGGCCCATCAAGGCAGCGGCGCGGGGCGAAACCACGGTGTCGATCAGTTTTGTGCACGACGGCGTGGGCGAGAAGATGCAAGGTTTCCCGCTTGAAACCGTCACACCCACCGATGGCACAGGTGCCGAGATTGGCTCCATGAGCATCATCAAGGGCGCACGCAACCTGGAAGACAGCAAAAAATTCTACGAATGGGCGCTCACACCTGCGGCGCAAGAATTGGCTGTGGCTGCCAAGCAGTTTCAGTTGCCCAGCAACAAGAATGCAAAAAATGATTCGCGCATTCCCGACTTCAAGAAGATCAAGTTCATCAATTACGACTATGCCAAATACGGCGCATCCAATGAACGCCGCCGCTTGATCGCGAAGTGGGAGAAAGAAGTCAATTCCTTGCCGCGCTGAACTTGGGTTGAAGGCGGGCTGACCCTGTGACCCGGCGCCAACCGAATTTGGCGATCCGCATCTGGATTGCGGTTGGCCTGCTTTCTTGCGTCGCCCTGCCTTGGTACGCGATTCAAGACACCGCGTGGTACCAGGTTCTGCCGCAAATTCTGGGTGGGCCCGACACGGCAAGCGCGGTGGTTCAGGCCCTGGTTCACGGGCGAAAGTGGTTGTTGGTTGGGCTGGCGGGGCTGGTGATTGCCGCGTCGGGCCTGTCACACCCGCCGGGCAAGCAGCAGGCCGCCTGGCTGTTGACGGGCGGGCTGGCAGGCATATTCGGGCTGGTGGCCAGCGGTTTCTTGATTGGCGCCAATGGCTGGACGTCGCCTCTGCTGGCGGAGTGGTTTGGCCCTTTGAAGGGCGGCCAGCAGGGCATCGGCATCGGCGGATTTTTGGCCCTGCTGTCGTTGGTGGTGGTCACCGCGTTTGGGTTCGCGCGTCGCGGCTTTTTCAAGGGGGACGCGTTTGTCGCAGCGGCGGTGTTGGTTTGCGCCGCCATGTTGTTGCTGTTCATCGCCTACCCAGTCTCCAAAGCACTCTTCGGCGCATTTCTCGCTGAAGACGGCCATGTGTCGATATCGGCATTGTTCAATCGGATCGGCAATGAGCGCACTTGGGGTTTGGGCTGTTTGGCAGGTGGCGTTCGCTGCGGTGTCGCCTGGAACACGCTCTTTTTGGCCCTGCTGACTGCCACCGGAACGACCGTGATGGGCACGATGATGGCGCTGCTGGCCGAGCGAAGCGCCGGCCCGCGCATGCAGACGCCGCTTCGGGTCGTGGCCCTGCTGCCCATCATCACGCCGCCGTTTGTGGTGGGTCTGGGCCTGATTCTGTTGTTTGGCCGTGCCGGTGTGGTGAACCAACTGCTTGAATGGGCGTTTGGCATCCCGCCGACCCGCTGGTTTTATGGCGCGTTGGGTGTCTGGGTGGCACAGATGTTCGCCTTCACACCGATTGCCTTCATGATCATGCGCGGCGTGGTGCAGGGCATCGCACCGAGCCTGGAAGAAGCCGCGCAAACCCTTCGCGCATCACCTCGAAAGACCTTTTTCACGGTGACCCTGCCGCTGCTTAAACCTGGCTTGGCCAACGCGTTTCTGGTCGGATTCATCGAAAGCATGGCGGACTTCGGCAATCCGGTGGTGATTGGCGGCCAGTTTTCTGTGCTGTCAACAGATATCTTTTTCGCCATCGTCGGCGCCCAATACGACCAAGGCCGGGCCGCGTCGCTGGCCTGGATACTGACGCTTTTCGCCCTGGTGGTTTTCACCCTCCAACGCGCCGTTTTGGGAAAACAAAACTACACCACCGTGAGTGGCAAAGGCGACGCCGGCATTGCCATGCCCTTGCCGATGGGCGTGCGCAAAGTGATCAATGGAGCGGTGTACCCCTGGCTGCTTTTCACACTCATTGTTTACCTGTTCGCATTTGTCGGCGGTTTCGTGAAAACCTGGGGCCGTGACTACACTCCCACCCTTGAGCATTTCGTAACCGCCTTTGCGCTGGAGTGGGGCCAACACGGCCTGGTGTGGGCGGGCGCCGCTTGGAGTTCATTGCTCACCACGCTAAAACTTGCCAGTTTTTCAGCGCCAATGACTGCCGCTGCGGGGCTGCTGATTGCCTATTTGCTGGCGCGCGTGGAGTTTCGCGGACGGGCCATGTTTGAGTTTTTAGCGCTGCTGGCCTTCGCCATTCCGGGCACCGTACTGGGGGTAAGTTACATCCTGGCGTTCAACGTGCCGCCGGTGGAACTCACGGGCACCGGGCTCATCATCGTGTTGTGTTTCATGTTCCGCAATTTGCCGGTGGGTGTGCGTGCCGGTACGGCGGCTTTCAAGCAACTCGACAAATCGCTGGACGAAGCCTCGCTGATGTTGCGCGCCTCCACCCTGCAAACGCTGCGCCACGTGACATTTCCGCTGATCAAACCCGCCCTGGTCGCGGCCCTGATCTACAGCTTTGTGCGCAGCATGACAACCGTCAGCGCCGTGATTTTTCTCGTCACTGCAGAAAACGACCTGGCGACCACCTACATCATCGGACGTGTGGGCAATGGCGACTATGGTGTGGCGCTGGCGTATTGCACCGTTTTGATTGTCCTGATGGCCCTGGCCATCGCCTTGATCCAGTACCTGGTGGGCGAGCGCAAACTCGGGCGGCGCGCGGCTGCACCGGGTGCTGGTCTGCCGGGGCACCAAGGCCATCACAAGATGGAGAGTTTCTGATAAGACAAAAAGAAGGGTTCTGGTCCATGGAATCAAACATCACACACACGCTGAAACACGGGGTTGAATTCAGAAACGTATCGAAACGGTATGGCGCCGATTCACGCGCTCCGCTGGCGGTGGATGATGTCAGTTTCGAAATCGCCAAAGGAACCTTGACGACCATCCTCGGGCCATCGGGCTGCGGCAAGACGACGACGCTGCGCATGATGGCAGCGTTGGAGGAAACCACCGCCGGGCAAATTTTCATGGATGGAAAAGACGTCACCACGCTGGGCCCGGCGCATCGCAACGTCAGCATGATGTTCCAAAGTTACGCATTGTTTCCCCACATGGACGTGGTTGAAAACGTCATGTATGGCTTGAAAATGTCCGGCGTCGGCAAGGCGGCGATGGGCACACGTGCGCGTGACGCACTGGCCAACGTGGGGCTGGTGGGTTTTGACAAACGTCTGCCGAGCGAACTCTCTGGCGGGCAGCAACAGCGGGTGGCGCTGGCGCGGGCCTTGGTGCTGGAGCCCGCGTTGTTGTTGTTTGACGAACCTCTAAGCAACCTGGACGCCCGCCTGCGGCGCGAAATGCGTGAGGAAATCCGCGCCTTGCAGCAGCGCTTGGGCCTCACCGTGGCTTACGTCACGCATGACCAAAGCGAAGCCTTGGCCGTCAGCGACCAGATCATTGTGATGAATGAAGGCCGCATCGCCCAGCGCGGCGCGCCGCAAGACATGTACGAACGCCCGGCCAGCGAGTTTGTGGCCGGCTTCATGGGGGAGGCGATGTTGTTTCCGGCAGTGGCAGACGCTTCAGGCAACGTCCAGCTCGGGCCACTGCAAATCACACCCAAAGACACACCAACAATAGGCGCCGTGAAAGTGGCCGTGCGGCCCGAGGCCTGGCAAATCCATCGCGCGGGCGTTGCTAAGGCCACGCTAAAGGGCACGCTGCTCAAGTCTGCCTACCTCGGAAGTTTCTACGAATACACGTTTGAGACCGCACTCGGGAAAATATTTGTGGTGTCGTCAGAGTTGACCGACGTCTTGCCACCCAACTGCGACGTGGGATTGACGCTCGCACAGCACGGGGTTTCGGTGGTCAAAGCCTTGACAGGACACGCTTAGCCACACAGGCAACCCGGATGTTCCCAACCGCATAAAGCAGCAGGATAATTGCGCCATGAACCAAGCAGTTATGAATCAATTAAGCGCCCTCAAACAATTCACCACCGTGGTGGCGGACACCGGTGACTTCAAGCAGATGGCGGCCTATCTGCCGCAAGACGCCACTACCAACCCGTCGCTGATCTTGAAGGCGGTTCAAAAAGCCGATTACCAGCCGCTGCTGAGTGATACCGTGGCGAAATTCCGCGGGCGCCCGCTGGATGAAATCATGGATCGCCTGTTGGTGCGTTTTGGCTGCGAGATCTTGCAGTTGATTCCCGGCAGGGTGTCCACCGAAGTGGATGCCCGCCTGAGTTTTGACACCGAGGGGTCGATCAGCCGGGCCGGACGCATCATCGAGCTGTACCAGGCAGAAGGCATTCACATAGACAGGGTGCTGATCAAGGTGGCCGCCACTTGGGAAGGCATTGCCGCCGCTGAAAAGCTGGAACGCCGTGGCATCCATACCAACCTCACGCTTTTGTTTTCGTTCTGCCAAGCAGTGGCCTGCGGGCAAGCCAAAGTGCAATTGATCTCGCCCTTTGTTGGGCGCATTTACGACTGGTACAAAAAATCTGCAGGAGCGAATTGGGTCGAAGCCGATAACGCGGGGGCGAACGACCCTGGTGTGAAGTCGGTCAAACAAATCTACAACCACTACAAACACTTCGGCATCAAGACCGAGGTGATGGGCGCCAGTTTCCGCAACGCCGGCCAGATCACTGCGCTGGCGGGGTGCGACCTGCTCACCATCAGCCCGGAATTGATGGCGTCTTTGGCCGCTTCGGAGGCGCCTTTGGCGCGCGCGCTGGACGCGAAAGCAGCGCAAGCGTTGGATTTGCCGCCCGTCAATTTTGACGAATCCGGTTTCCGTTTCGCGCTCAACGAAGACGCCATGGCCACGGACAAATTGGCCGAGGGCATTCGCGCCTTTTGCGTAGACGCGGTCAAGCTCGAGAAGCTTTTTCTGGCCGCCTGAACCCTTAGGAGGACGCGATGATGCGGACGCGGTGCGACCGAACTCCTGCCTGGGCAGCGCTGACCACGCAGCGCCAGACGAATGCTAAATCCTTCGACCTTGGTGAAGCGTTCGCTGCCGACAGCCAGCGCTTTGAACACTTTAGCCAGCAGGGTCCGCAGGTGTTTGCCGATTTGTCTAAAAACCTGCTGAGCCGAGAAACCGAGCGCCTGTTGTTCGATTTGGCCAGGCAATGTGGGCTGGAAACTCACCGCAACGCCATGTTCGCTGGCGAGGCCATCAACACCACCGAAAAACGGCAGGTGATGCATTTCTTATTGAGAAAACCGGCCTTAAGTCACGAAAATATTAAGCAAGATGCTCCTAAAAATATAGCTGTTGAATTGCACCAAGTGCATGAAACCTTGGATGCGATGCTGGCCTTTGCCGAGGAAATCCGGGCCGACGACGCCATCACCGACATTGTCAACATTGGCATTGGCGGTTCTGACCTGGGGCCGCAAATGGCCGTGTTGGCGCTGGATGGATTCGCGTTGCCAGGCAAACGTTTCCACTTCGTCTCCAACGTCGATGGGCATGAACTGGCCGCTCTTCTTGCCAAACTCCGGCCCGCGAACACGCTGTTTCTAATTGCCAGCAAGACCTTCACGACGATTGAGACGATGACCAACGCGGCCTCTGCGAAAGCCTGGTTCACGGCCAACGGCGGCACAGACACCGCACGCCACTTCGCCGCGTTGACAACCAACGTCACCGCCGCCGCTGAATTCGGCATCAGCCGCACTTTTGGTTTTTGGGACTGGGTGGGTGGGCGTTATTCGGTGTGGTCGGCGATCGGCTTGCCGCTGGCAATAGCGATAGGCGCCCAAGGTTTCCGCGACTTCCTCGCAGGCGCGAACGCGATGGACGAACACTTCCGCACCGCGCCGCTGGAGCAAAACCTGCCGGTTCGCCTGGGCCTGCTGGACGTCTGGTACCGCAATTTCTTAAGCTTCACCAGCCGCTCCATCGCGCCCTACCACAGCGCCTTGCGCCGTCTGCCGGCTTATTTGCAGCAGCTCGAAATGGAGAGCAATGGCAAACGTGTCGATGCCGCTGGGAGCGCGTTGCCCTACGCCACCTCGCCGGTGTTGTGGGGCGAGCCAGGCACGAATGGGCAACACGCCTATTTTCAAATGCTGCACCAGGGCACAGACGTGGTGCCGGTTGAGTTTGTCGCTGTCAAGACGCCCACGCACAAACTAGCCGGGCACCACACACTGTTGCTGGCCAACGTGCTGGCACAGGCCCAAGCACTTATGGTGGGCAAGCGCGACACCGCCGGGCCGTCCCAAGGTGGCGCAACCCCCTTGGGGGGCAGTGACCCACACGAAGTGGGGGAGCGTGGGGGCATGCAGCGCCCAGGCGGCCACCGCAACTTCCCCGGCAACCGGCCCAGCACGTTTTTTCTGTTGGAAGCGTTGACGCCGAAATCGTTGGGTGCCTTCATTGCGTTGCAGGAGCACCGCGTGTTTGTGTCCGGCAGTTTGTGGGGCATCAACAGTTTTGACCAATGGGGCGTCGAGCTAGGCAAGGTGCTGGCCAGGGATGTTGAAACGCGGCTCAAGAATGGCGACGTGGCTGGGCTGGATGGCTCGACTGCGGGCCTGTTGAAGCGCCTGCGCGGATGAATGTCGTTTTTGACTTTGGCGTGGTGCTGTTCACTTGGCAACCAGCCCGTTTCTTACCGAATTTTTTTCCGGCCAGGGCGGCCACACCTGCGCTGGCCAGTGCGTTGGCCGCTGACGTGTTCAGCCACGCCGATTGGCATGCGTTTGATCAAGGGCTTTTGACCAGCGCTGAAACCGTGACGCGCACTTCTGAGCGCCTGGCGCTTGACTCAGCGGCATTGACTGGCTTGTTGGCGCTCATTCCTGACCTGCTGACCCCGGTTGAAGGCACCGTAGAGATACTCAAAGGATTGCGTGGGCGGCGCACACTGCGGGGCGACATCAAACTGTTCTACCTCTCCAACATGCCAGCTCCATTCGCGCGGGAGCTGGAACAGAGGCATAGTTTTCTGAACTGGTTTGATGGCGGCATCTTTTCTGGCGACGTAAAACTGATCAAACCACAACCGGAAATCTTTCAATTGATGCAGCAGCGCTTCAACTTGGACCCCGCGCAAACGCTCTTCATCGACGACCTTCAAGACAACGTTGATGCTGCGCGATCCTTTGGATGGCAAGCCGTGCAATTTGTATCACCAGTGAAACTGCGCGGGCAATTGGCCACAGTTTTATAGGGTTTTCAGGGGGTTGCCGCCTACCAAGTGTAAAAAAATGGCTATCAAAAAGCTAGCATAATAGTCCCTGATAAAAATATGGCAGGCGGCAGATTGTGCTGGCCTGTCCGTTGGAGACTGGATGAAATCGTTTGAACTGGCGGTGCCCAAAATCAGCTACGCGCTCTTGGCCGCGTTTTTGCTGGCAATGGCGGCGCGAAGCCACAACGACACCACCGTCGCCCTGGTTGTCAGCGCCTTGTTGATGTTCGCCTTTTGCTGGGCCAATGCCACCCACCTTTTGGGCGTCAAATCGGCGCTGAAGTTCGTGTTGATCGGTGTGTCCCTGGGCTGGTTCGCTGAGCAGATGGGGGCTTCGCACGGCTGGTTTTTTGGCCGCTATACCTACACCGACGTCTTGGGTTGGCGACTGGGTGATGTGCCAATGATCATTCCGCTGATGTGGTTTGCGCTGTGTTACGTCGGCTACGTGATCAGCAATTTGATCATCTGGCAAAACCCACTGATCCCAACGAGCGTGGTGCCATCAAAGTCTGTGGCAGTCTTCATGTCCTTTCTGGCAGCGGCCATTGTCACGGCCTATGATTTGGCGGCAGACCCCTACATGGTCTACGTGCTCAAAGCCTGGATCATGGCCAAGACAGACGGTTGGTGGTTTGGCGAAACTTTGGAAGGATTTTTCGGCTGGATATTGGTCTCGTTCACCATCATTGCCAGCTTCCGCCTGGCGACGCCCAAACAGGCTTTGGCCGCTGATACTGGCTTCACGAAGTGGGATGCGCTCCTTCCCATTTCGATCTATGGTTTTTCGATGGTTTTCCAGATGTTCATGGGCCATCCGGTTGAAACACGCACCGTGGCCGTGTTCGCAATGGGCATTCCACTGCTGTGCGCCTTGGCGGGTCTGTGGCGTTGGAAGAGCAGGCCAGTTCATGACCCAGCCCAGGATGCGCAGATAAGCGGCGTTAGTGATGACCGGTTGGCGCAGATGAAGTTCATTGCTGATCCGTTGGCCGATGACACCATCGCCGGTGTGGTAGGTGCGCCTGGCGCGTCGGTGAGCACCGCTGGCAAGGCGTTGGCGTTTGAGCGGATTGCTCTGGTCAACCAGCAGTTTGAGTCGTGGGACAACAACCAGAGCCTGCTCAATTGGCCGGTGGAGCGCACCGGGTTGACGGTAGAAACCGTTGACCAGTTGCAGCGGTTTTTGCAGGAAGGCCACGTGTTGCCCGCGTGGGCCGACCCGGTGAAGATAGAGCGGGCCGAGGCGCTCTTCATGGACTATGGCGCTTTGTCCTGCTCGCTGCTGTTTTGTTCAAGCCTGCCCGAGTGTTACGTCGCGCCCGATTTGTCTGAGGTTCTGCACATTTCGGGCCAGTTGGAGCAACACACCGAGTACCGCGTGCGTGCTACGGCGGCGATGATCTTCCCGGTGATGATGCACGGCGGTTTGTTGAAGCCCAACGGCAGTGGCGTCTCGCAAATCTTGAAGGTGCGCCTGATCCACGCGACCATCCGGCACCTGATTCTCCGGAACTCGCCTTCTGCCGCAATGACAATGCTGGGCGACGAGCGCCACCTGCCGGGCATGGGTGTCATCCAACCTCTGACAAACGGCGCACCCAACGGCATGCACGAGGCCTTGTTCGCCCACGGCTGGAACACCGGCACAGACGGACTGCCTTGCAACCAGGAAGAGCTGGCCTACACCTTGCTGACCTTCGGTTACGTCTTTCTGCGCAGCTTGCGCAAGTTGGGGTTGGCGTTGCAAGAGGCAGATGAAGAGGCCTACCTTCACACCTGGAATGTGGTGGGCCACGTCTTGGGCATCCGGCGCGAGCTGATGCCCGACACCATGGTGCAAGCGGCAGCGCTGTTTGCGCAAATGCAGGCGCACGTTGGGTTGCAGGGGCAAAGCCCGGATCCGCGCCCAGCGCTGGGTGAAGCGTTGATGGCCGTGATGGAGAACTCGATTCCGTTTCGGCTGCTCAAGCCGTTCCCGGTGTTGATGACGCGGTATCTGTGCGGCACCGCCAACGCCAACGCCATTGGCGTCAACGCCCGGGTATCGTTGGCATCAAAATTCCTGTTTGCTGCATTCATGGTGCTGAGCCGCTGCATTGACGCGTTGGTTCGGCTCGTTTGGCCAGAGTTTTCCATTGCGCGGCTGATCACTCGGGTGCTCGGTTACCATTTCATGAGCAAGGTGTTGCTCGACCAAACGCGGCCCTTGAAACTGCCCGAACACGTGTTGAACTCGGTGGCAAGCACCATGCAGACATGGAGTGAAGATGACAAAGCGCCCCGATGGATGAACAAACTTGAAGACCAATTCACCCGGCCTGGGGTCTGGACTCGGGCTTGACATGCCACGCCAGATGAAATTCAGGAGCCTCCCCGATGTGGACAAACAGTTGAATTCCCGGCCCGCACAAAACCCGAAGTGGCTGGCGTGGCTGTTGATCGCGTTGTTGCTGCTGGTTTTGCAACTCGCCTCATCCGGGCATGCTCTTGCGGCAACGCCCATTGCGCTGGACGACGCGCAACCCCTGGTTCAAGTTTGGCCGGCGGTGACGATCCTTGAAGATGCGAAGAAGTCACTCACGATCAGCCAGATTCTGGAAAACAAACCGGTCTTCAAAAAGCCCGAGACGGCGTATGGCACGCTGGGCATGCGCACCGACGCCGTTTGGCTGCATATTCCGGTAACGGTCGCTGCCGAAGGCACTGGGCTGTGGGTGCTTGACATTGATTACGCGCCGATTAACCGAATTGACCTGCATGTGGTGACCGGTGGCAAAGTGGTGCAACACGTCACCATGGGAAACCTGGTGGTGCGCGACAAAAGGCCCCTGGACGGCCGCGCCAACAGCTACGGCTTGAGCCTCAAGCCCGGCACCAGCCATGACCTCTACCTGCGGGTGGAGAACGTTGGTTCGATGATTCTTCCCATCACGTTGGCAAAACCTGGCAACTTTCACACCAGAGCCCTCAATGAGCAAATGTTGCAGGGCGTGCTCACGGGGCTGGCCCTGTGTCTGCTGGTGTACAGCTTGACCCAATGGATCACCCTGGGTGAGCACCTGTTTGTCAAATACGCCATTCTTATTTCGGGCAGCCTTTTGTTCTCTTTGCTGCAATTTGGCGTGGGTGGGCAGTACGTCTGGCCAGACAACAACTGGATGGAGTTGCACGTCGGCGGCCTGGCGGCCATGATTGCCGCAACCGGTTCGTTTCTATTCATCGAGCAAGCACTTCAGGGAGACGACATGCCACCCTGGCTCAGCAGGTTGATGAAGGGCGGGGCCGCCCTGATGATGGCCTTCGCCTTTGCTTTCGCGATGGACTGGCTCAGCGTTGGGCAGGTTACTCTGATCGTCTCGACGCTGGGCCTGGCACCCGCATTGTTGGGTCTGCCAGGGGCGTTGCGCCGCGCGCGGCGGGGCGACAGCGTCGGCGTCTACTTTTTGCTGGCCTGGGCGGTCTATTTCATCACCACCGCGATACTGATTGAAGTCATCAAAGGCCGCGTCGGCGCGAACTTCTGGACGCTGCATTCGTTCCAGTTCGGCGCGACTTTTGACATGTTGCTCTTCATGCGCGTTTTGGGCCTGCGCACCAAGGCGCTGCAGACGGCCGTGCAGACGGCAAAAATCGAACGCGACAACCTGCAGGTGCTGGCGCACACTGACCCGTTGACCGGCTTGCCCAACCGGCGCAGCCTGCACAGTGCCATCACAGCGGCGATCACCGAGGCCAGCAAAGAAAAAATGCTCGCGGTTTACATGCTCGACCTGGACGGCTTCAAGCTGGTCAACGACCAGCATGGCCACGATGTCGGCGATGAGCTGCTTATCTCAGTGGCCAACCGCCTTAAGTCCAGCCTGCGCAGCACAGATGTCATCTCGCGCCTGGGTGGCGACGAGTTTCTTGTGATGTCGCGTACGCTTCAAAACCAGCAGCAGGCACAAGACCTGGGCGAGAAAATGCTGAATGCGTTTGGCGAGCCGTTCAAACTCAGCTCCCAAACCTGCAGCGTGGGTTTGACCATCGGTTACGCGCTGGCACCCTTGGATTCCAAAGACACCGCCCAACTGCTCAAGCTGGCTGATGCGGCGATGTATGCGGGCAAACAAAGCGGGAAAAATTGCCTCAAACGCGGCGACAGCGAACGCATTCTTGCCTGAGGCGAGGCGCTGGCAAAGGCATTCAATAGACTGGGTTTTCTCCCGGAGGGCGGTCTTTGAACCGTTTGTGCACCCAAAAATACTGCGCCGGCATGGTGTCGATCCAGGCCTCCAGCCGCTGGTTCATTTTCAGCGTGTCGCCGTCTAGGTCGCCGCTGGGAACGTCGTGCCACGCCGGCATGACTTCGATTTCGTAACCTTCAGGGGTCATGCGTGTCACCACCGGCACGATCTTGGCTTTGCCGAGTCTCGCCATGCGGGAAAGCGACGTGACGGTGGCCGCTGGCACGCCGTAAAACGGCACAAAGATCGACTCCGGCAGCCCATAGTTCATGTCTGGCAACAAATACAACGCCGCGCCCTTTCGCACAGCCGCAATCACCGGCTTGGGGCCGTCAGCGCGGTCAAACAGGTTGACATGGCCAAAGCGCTGGCGCCCGGCTTTGACCCAGGCGTCCACCGTTTGGTTCGATTGGTGGCTGTAAATCGAAATGTGCCAACGCACAACCTGCTGGGCCAGCGCCATGCCGCCCGCGTCCAGCCCGACAAAATGCGGTGCGAAGATCACCAGTGGCTCGTCATTGGTGATGCCGTCGAGCGCACCGGTCATGCACAGGCGCTGGCGCACCAGCTCGGGCGCGCCGTGCCACAGCCAGCCGCGATCCAGCCAAGCCTGGGCGAAATAGACGAAGTGCTGCTTGGCGATCTGGTGGCGATGCGCGTCTGACCACTTTGGAAAACACAGGCGAAGGTTGGTCAGCACCACGCGGCGTCGCGACCTGGCGGCGAAGTGCAAAACATGCCCAAAGAGCCAACCCAAGGCGCGCACCCATGCCAATGGCAGTCGCCCAAGGAGGCGCATGAACAAGATGCCGCTGCGGCTTAAACCTAACGCCAACCACCCGTTCAAGTTTCCACCTTAGGCTGTTTGTAACGCGCATAGCCCCAGAGGTATTGGCTCGGGCAGGTGCGAATCAATCCTTCCATCGCTGCATTGACCTGGCGCACCGCGCCTTCGAGGTCGGGGGCCAAGTTTGGGTGGGCAGCTAATTCGGCTTTTGACTCAGGCTGGACAGGCGCAACACGTGGCAAAGGAGAAACGCAAACACGGTAACCGCGGCCCCAGCTGAGCCGCTCGCCCCAAATCAGCAGCACGACCGCCCGAGTCTGCAAGGCCATGCGCACCGCCAGCGTCATGGTGTAGGCCTGGCGACCAAAAAACGGCGACCAAATGCCTTGCCCCGCAGGCGGCACCTGGTCGGGCAGCAGCCCGACACATTCACTCTTTTTGAGTGCCTTGATCATTTGTTTGACGCCTGCGAGTGATGTCGGCGCCGTGTGCAGGCCGGGCCGCCGGCGCGCGTTGGTGACAAGGTCCATAAGCCAAGCCTTGCGTGGCGGGCGAAACAGCACTGTCAACGGGTGAATCGACTGCCCAAAACGTTGCGCATAGGCCTGGGCGGTGATTTCAAAACTGCCCAGATGCGGCGTCAATAAAACGATGCCCCGGCCGGCCGCATGGGCGGCCTCGATATGCTGGGCGCCGTCCCAAATAACGTTGACAGGTTTGCCAAACCACAAGCGCGGCAACTCGGCAATTTGTTTGCCCGCAGCGCCCACGGCGCCGAGCCATTGCCATGCCGACAAACCGGCCTGGCGCGTGTTGTCCAGAAAGCGCGCTCGGTAATTTCCCGAGAGGCCAAACGCCAGCCAGCCCAAGAGCCATCCAAATGCGTGGGCCACCCACAAAGGGGCAAAGGAAAAGAATTTGAACAGGCCAGACATCAGTCGGATAAAATGCGTGCTGTCGCTGAGTTATGGAACTACTTGCAGGGCGACACCACAAGCGGCGCGCAAGCGCTTGATTGTGCCTTGACACACTTCTCCCGAATTGTGGCAAATCTGCTAAAGCGTTCGCTGACGGCTCCTAAGGCATAAGCAACGCGACAAACGTGTGTGGCGGTTGACTTAACTTTTAATGGAGCTTTGCATGGCGAACGATTTTCTTTTCACTTCCGAATCCGTCTCCGAGGGCCATCCCGACAAGGTCGCGGACCAAGTTTCAGACGCGATCCTTGACGCGATCTTCAAACAAGACCCGAAATCCCGCGTTGCCGCTGAAACCTTGTGCAACACCGGGCTGGTCGTTTTGGCCGGTGAAATCACCACCAACGCCCATGTGGACTACATCCAGGTGGCGCGCGACACGATCAAACGCATTGGTTACGACAACACCGACTACGGCATCGACTACAAAGGTTGCGCTGTGCTGGTGGCGTATGACAAACAATCCAACGACATCGCCCAAGGCGTCGATCACGCGTCTGACGACCACATGAACACCGGCGCCGGCGACCAGGGCCTGATGTTTGGCTACGCCTGCAACGAAACCCCCGAACTCATGCCCGCGCCGATTTATTACGCGCACCGCCTCGTCGAGCGCCAGGCGCAGTTGCGCAAAAGCGGCAAATTGCCCTTTTTGCGCCCGGATGCGAAAAGCCAGGTCACCATGCGTTACGTCGATGGCAAACCCCACAGCATCGACACCGTGGTGCTCTCCAGCCAGCACGACCCTGACCAAAGCGAGACCATGACCAAGATGAAGGCCTCGTTCAACGAAGCCATCATTGAAGAGATCATCAAACCGGTGTTGCCCAAAGAGTGGCTGCAAAACACCCGGTATTTGATCAACCCCACTGGCCGTTTCGTCGTCGGCGGTCCTCAGGGTGACTGTGGCCTCACGGGCCGCAAAATCATTGTGGACACCTACGGCGGCGCTTGCCCGCACGGCGGTGGTGCATTCTCCGGCAAAGACCCGAGCAAAGTGGATCGCTCGGCCGCTTATGCCGCGCGTTATGTTGCCAAAAACATCGTTGCCGCTGGCTTGGCCAAACAGTGCCAAATTCAGGTCGCTTACGCGATTGGCGTCGCCAAACCAATGAACGTCACTGTCTACACCGAAGGCACCGGCATCATCAGCGACGAGAAAATCGCCGCTTTGGTCAACGAGCTGTTTGACCTGCGTCCCAAAGGCATCATCCAGATGCTCGACCTGCAGCGCCCCATCTACGAAAAAACCGCTGCTTACGGCCACTTTGGCCGCGAAGAGCCGGAATTCACTTGGGAGCGTACGGATAAAGTCCAGGCGCTGCGTGCAGCGGCGGGCCTGTGAGGCCCGCAGGCGCGCGAGCGCCGTCCATTAATTTTGGCGGGCACTCACATCGTGAAGCGATGTTCTGTGACCACCACAAGCTTGCTGCTCTGAAGGCAGCGGCAGGGCTGTAAAAACACCATCGGGCTCCGTCCCGACCCGGCCACCGATGCCCACGCCCACGTTGGAAGACCTGCGCCGCTTTGCGGTGGCGCGCAGCCTTTTCGTGCCGACCACACTCGGCCGGGCGATAACCAAGCTGGGTTTCGTCCAGGCTGATCCGATCCGCGCGCCAGCCCGCGCGCAGGATCTCACCTTGCGCCATCGGGTCAAAAATTATCAGGCGGGCGACCTCGAAAAACACTACCCGCGTTTGGCCATCGAGGAAGATTATTTCGTCAACTACGGCTATTTGCCGCGCGCCACGCAGGCGTTGATGCATCCACGTACGCCGCGCAGGGCTTGGTCGGCAGCAGATTTGAAAATTGCCAAAAGCCTGGTGGCCTTTGTGCGTGACCGCAGCGTCGTGCATCCGCGAGAGGTAGACGCGCATTTCGCCCACGGCAAAACCACCAACTGGTTTGGCGGCACGTCCAACGCTTCGACGCAGTTGCTGGATCGTATGCACTACAGCGGCATGTTGCGGATTGAAGGGCGTCAAAGCGGCACGCGCCTGTATGCGCTGCGCGAACTCACGCCCGCGCCCGACAGCCCCAAAGCGGTCATGGCCGCGCTGGATGCACTGGTGGACGTGTTCGTGAACAAATATGCACCCTTGCCTGCGGCTTCACTCGGCCAACTGGTCAGTCGGCTGATGGTTGGCGTGCCGCAGTGGCGCGATCAACGCAGCCCGGCCCTGCAACGCGCCAAAACGCGCCTGTCGCAGGCTCGGGTTGAGGGCATCGATTGGTTTTGGCCCTCGGGTGTACGTTTGCCGCGTGGTGCTGATGCGGCCGAAGGCGCGCGCCTTTTGGCGCCATTTGATCCCGTCGTTTGGGATCGGCAGCGTTTTGAATTATTCTGGGCCTGGGCCTACCGCTTTGAAGCCTATACGCCCGCGCCAAAACGCAAACTGGGCTACTACGCCATGCCCTTGTTGTGGCGCGACCAGGTGGTCGGCTGGGGCAATGCTGCGCAATCGGGTGACGTGTTGTCGGTTGATATTGGTCTGGTTTCTGGACACCGCCTGAGCCAAGCGCTTCGTGGGGCGTTGGATGTCGATGTGGCCAAGATGGCTACGTTTTTGGGGTTGATCCAAAGCAATTGGTGCCTAAGGACTCGGTGACGACCTCTTTGACATGTCGATAACGACCACGGCAATCCTCACTCGATCTGCCGCTGAGATTTTTTCACGCAACATGGTTTCCATTTGCTGCGCGCTTTGGGGCCTGATGCCGTCCAACGCAGTCGTCTTTTGCCCAAACCATAAAACTAAATAGATGCCGTAGCCCCCGGAATTTGGGTCATTGAGATACTTCAAATCGAGTTGATCGCGCCAAGCGGTCCATACGTTCATGTGAGTATCCTTCTTGATCTCAATCGGTAAACGCTTGGGGTTTGATTGGTCTTGAACCGAGGCCCGCAGATCCATTCGCTTGTCGTCGACAGCATAGGCTTCTTTGTCTACCGCGACAGCCAGCGGCTGGACAAGCGGACGCAAAAGCGCGAGCAGGCGGTCGCGGCAGACATTTTCAATCTGCGGAGATTGGTGGCCCGATGGGTTCTTTTCCGACCAAAATTGCCCCAGCAGATTTGCGTCACTGCCTTGGATGTCTTCTTCCAACTGCCTGAAGTGGGCAACCAGCAGCGCCTGCAAATCGCCAGGATTTGCAGGTGTGCGATTGGCGAGCATCAGAGCGACGGCTTGTGGGCTTGCATGCGTGAAGTGCGCCGCCCGCGCCAAGCGCGTGTTTTCAAAGATGGCGGAATCCAGTTCCAACCACCAGGCTTTCAGTTGTGGCAAGGCACGTAACCGGATCAACTCGGACTGTGCCGCAGCATCGGTTGAACCGGACAAGGATTGAATGAGCGCCTGCACCCGATTCCGCCCATCCTCCGTGGCAGTGACAATTGAAAGGCCCCCTCGAATGCGAGGTGAAACGTATGGCCCAATCAGTTCAACGAGGAGCCCTTGGGTACCTAAATCCAGTGTCAAATGGCTCATTTTCCAATCCACTTGTGCAGACAAAGCCCGCATTAAATGTTGAACCCGCGCCTGGCTTTTGCCCAAGAATTTCACCAACGCCTTGCCCATGGCCTTGTTGTTTTGAAAGGTACCCATCGACAGCCATGCAATGCGCTGCCCCGCATCGATGCTGGTGTTTTCCAGGCGACGTTTGACGATGGCGGTCAACTGCGCTGGCTCCAAGTGCTTCAATGCGGCGGGCAGTAAGTCGCTCACCAGCCGATTCAGCTGCGCTTCATTTGCCCTTACTGGGAATTTTTCAATAGTCGCGGGAACAACGATCCGGGCAAGATCGGCCAAGTCAGCTTTTCGAGCCAACGCCCAAAGGCCCGTTATGGAGTTGGCTTGGCGTTTGCGGATCATTTGCAGCGCATAGGGGATCATCACCTCTGACACCCATGGCGGTGAAAACCTGATCGCCGCCTCGTACCAAGCTGGCTCGTTGTCTGTGCCATCTGTTAGCCAAAAGGCTACCAACCGCTTGAACAAATCTTCCGGCCACGATGCAACCTCGGCAGGATTTTTTGCATAGGCGATGTCGGCTGCAATCAGGCATGCGGGCCGCACAAAGTGCTCTTTGCCTGCCAAACCCGATGCCAATATATCTTCTACTGAAGGCAGGTCTGTCCGTTGCAAGGTGGCGGCCAGATGCCCAAGAGCGATTTCAACCTCCGCAGCTCCACCACCCATCAAATCCTGGAGACGCGCTTCTGGCGTTTCACCGTATATGTCCGAGTACCGTCCCCTATAAGCCAAGGCAAGGTTGTGGAGTGCACCTGCTCCAATCGTTCCACCCTGGTACTTGGCAAACATCTCCGAGAATCTTCGCTGGCGCAATTGCTGGTCAGCAATTCTTTTGTTTTGGTACTCCCTTTTCCGATTGAATTGCTCTTGCTGCCAGGGTTGTGAAGGAGTCAATGGCATCGACCAAACCTCAGTCAACCAGTCTTGTGCCAGCGGCCAAGTCCTGTCATTGCCTTTGACCCAATCTTCAACGTCCTCCATGCTAATGTCGAAATCGACTGAATTCTCCAACGCAACCGCCGCTGCCCGCTGGAAATAGAAACATGCGAGTTTTGACGACCCAACTTCAGCAGCAACTTTCAACAGCCAGTTGTACCAGTCGCGTGGATATTTCGCGCCGTAAAGAAAATTGGTTGCATTCCAAAAAAGAACTCTCTCTGGCGGGGCCGTTGCTGCTTCATGCAGACACAATTCGACGTAAACACGTTTCAGAACTTCTGGGTTGTCAGTGAGCCAGCCTCCAATGCCAGCCGCATCCTCGCCTTTGATGACCACATCGTCATAGTGCCCGCGCCCAGTCCGGAGCCACTCGACAATCCGGTTTGCTGGCTCTGTGGCATCAGACTCGATCAATGCCGAACGAATGACCTTGGCCAGTATCTGTGGCAGTTCAAAGTCATGGTAAATACCCTCTCTGTTCAGCGGCATCGAAACAAATGCGTCTGCCAATTCACCAAATTTCCCAGGAGGCGTTTTTTCCAGCAGGTGATGCGACCAAAACCGCGGATAGCCACCAATCAAATTTCTCCGCTTGGCTTGGGAGAAGCAGCCAACAATTTTTGTTGGCGAAATGTGCAACGGGTAGAGCACATTCAGCAGGGCGCCGCGCAAACTGTCGTCAGGGTCGTCCAACCTTCCGTCCTTAATCGAGTCCAACCATTCACGGGCTGATGCAATATTGTCTTCGGACTGAACGCACCAAGCCTTCAGTGCGTCGTTCCTGATGTGCGCAGCATGGGTGCTGTCTTCAATGATGGCGGTCAAATTCTGAAGCAAACGTGGCAATTTGTCCCCATAACAGATCGCATCCAAGACACAAGACAACACGGCTTGATGGGGTTGGTCTCTGTCCGCCCGACCTAATATTTCCTGCATGACCGGAACCGTGTCTCGCGTACACAAGGCACCAAAGGGATGCGGATTCCAAGTGCCGCTCCTAAACCATGCGTACCGCTCAGCCTCACGCGCCAACGCTTCAAAAATCTGCTGCTTCTCAGCAGTAGAGAACCTGCGCACGTCGCCGTACATGACGACGCCCAAGGGATCCCGCTCAATCAAGGTTGCGCGTTCACGTGGGCAGGTGACGGCCATCCAGGCGTGCAGGCCGCGCAAGGGTTCCACAATGCCACCGTCTTGTCCGCTCATCAGCGCCAGCACACGACTGACGGGCAAACCGCCTTCAACCAATTTGCCGATTGCAACGGCACTAAGGTACTCCGCAATGGTGCGGTGATAGGGTCTACTTTGTCCGCCTGCTGTCGTGAACAACAAACTGGCACGCGCGGCCGCTTCGTTTTTGATGCCTAGCTCAGAGGGAATCTCATTCAACGCGATGATGCGGCCAGAGGCATGAACGGCCCGGCTTGTGGATGCCAACCAGTCTGCGTTG
The DNA here is from genome assembly GCA_031428695.1 of Rhodoferax sp. GTDB lineage: Bacteria > Pseudomonadota > Gammaproteobacteria > Burkholderiales > Burkholderiaceae_C > JANYCG01. Next base: position 21,535 of record JANOYE010000033.1, read on the forward strand.
GACAGCAGCAATATGGCAAACATCTTGCCCGCGTCTTCAAGCGTATCGTCAATCGACGGCTGCATACGCCGCCGCGACGCGACGTGCTGCTCGTTGAATTCTGCCGCCAATTGCCTACAGGCCATCTCAAATATTTCGAGCTTGGAATTTGGTAGCCATCCTTGTCCGCCGTTAAGTAGAGCTTTGACGAACAATTCAAGCGCCATAGGATTGCGCAACCAGTCCTGTAACCCGCGCTGTGTTGCGTGTCGCCAAAACGCTTCGGGATTTGGCATCACATCCGGCCAGTTCACCAACAATGCTTGTATGTTTTCGTCCGTCAACGGCTCCAGATGCAGCTCAGCAATTTCGCCATTGGGTGAGACGGCTTTGAGGGCGTTGGTATCAACGCCGCCAAGCCAGTCAATTTCACGGCATGTGATTCGGAAACTGGGGTTTTTCAGCTTCACCAACTCTGTGCGAATCGTGTTCAGCGCATTGGTGTCCGACACACCCGCCCGCTTTTCGTCCAATGCGTCGATGAAATACGGCGTTGCTTTGGTAGATTTTTTTGACCGGGCGATTCCAAAATCGGTTGCGGTTGCCGTTTGCGCATCGCATTCCCGCGCCTCTATCGTAAGCGCTGTCGTTTTGCCAGCGCCAGGGTCGCCCAGCAGCACGTAGGCAGGCGTGGTGCGCCAGTGTGACAGCGGATTTGGGTCGGAACGTGTGCCATCCTTCAGCCGCTCGGTGACAAAACGGGGAACAATGATTTTTGCGCTGGAGGCCATGTCGCTACTCGTTCAAACGCCTTATTCAACCCAATGCGCCGCTGGATACCGCAAGAACTCGCCCAACGAAAGCTCGTCACCGCCCACCACCCACCTGCGGCAGCCCTTGTGACGGTCAACAAAATGATCCAGCCCTTTCAATGGTCCGCGCACCGCGCCTGACTTCACTTCCAGTGCGGCCAGTCGGTTGCCCCGTTCCACGACAAAATCGACCTCCATTCCGCCTTCATTCCAATAGTGGATCTGCGTGCCAGCGCTTGCGGTGTTGACCAAGTGCGCTCCGACGGCGCTTTCCACCAAACGTCCCCAGTGGCTTCGGTCTGCCAACGCCTCTTTCATGCTGTGCGTTCCCAGCACCGACATCAAGGCGTTGTTCATGGCCTGGAACTTCGGCGGCGAGTTTCGTTTGCGCAAATTATTCGCGGCATGCTTTTGCAAGCCCGTCAACAGCCCCGCCTGGCGCAGCAGTTCCAAATAGTCTGCCAGCGTGGTAGTGTTGCCTGCATCATTCAATTGCCCCTTGATTTTGCTCAACGAAACAATTTGCCCAGAATAGGCGCAGCCAATCTCAAAGAGTTGCTTGAGCAACGCATGCTTGTGAACACGGGCCATTCCCAAGACGTCTTTCTCGATAGCTTTGGCCAAACTATTTAGAACGTAGTCTCGCCATCGCAACTCGTCATGCTTGTAGTCGGCGGCCCCTGGGTAGCCGCCGAAATAAATGTACTCATCCAATGTGAAGCCAAACGCATCGTTCATTTCCTCAAATGACCAGTGCCCCATCAAGTTGGTTTCAAAACGGCCGGCAAGGCTTTCGGTCAAGCCTTTTTGCATCAGCCACGGCGATGAACCCAAAAGCACCAAGTGCATCGGCGCTTTGTAGGCCGCGTCTCTTTCCCACAATCCTTTAATCAATTCAGACCAGTTGGGGATTTTTTGAATTTCATCGAGCACAAGGACAAATGCCGATGGCGCGCCAGTGTGCGCGGCTCGTTCTTGCCATCGGGCAGCGAGCAATTCCGCATGATTCCACTTGCTGCGCAGCCACTCGCCCGTGAATTGCTCTGCCCTGCTGGCGTAGGCATCCGTGCCGTCAACGTCAAAACTCATGCTCATCATCGCCCGAGGAGCCTCATCTGCGGCAAAATAGGCGATGGAATCTGAGGAGCGCTCGGCGCGGATTTGGTTGATCAGCGTCGTTTTGCCAACTTGACGCGGGCCAGCCAAAACCTGGATGCGCCGGGGCGGTTCGGCCAGACGCGAAACAAGCTTGTCTTTGATGGGTCTGGAGTAGCTCATTACAATAGTGAGTTAATTTACTCAATATTGTAATGGATCGGTCGTTGAGCATCCCTGCCGGATCAAAATGAAGGCAAAACCCAATGATTCCCAACATCCAAAAAAGCACATTGACCGCATGAAAATTTCGACACAACGCTGGATCGACCGCTGGGTGGGCCAGTTGTTATGCGCCGGGGTGTCTTTGTGGGTTCGCGCTGTCGATGCCTTGCGGGGGGTTCCCAACACGAATGCGAGCCCCAAAAACATCCTCATCATCCTGCTGTCCGAAATGGGCAGCATCGTGCTGGCGGGGCCGATGTTTGCTGCCTTGCGCGAACGGTATCCCGGTGCCACGCTGCATGTGTTGCAACTCAAACGCAACCAGGAAGTGGCCAAGCTGCTGCAACTGGCCAAGGCGGAAAACTTCCATGCGCTGGATGACCGCTCGGGTTTTGGTTTGCTCGGCGATATTTGGCGTGTGCGCCGTGCCATGCGGGCCTTGCCGCTGGACGTGGTGATTGACTGCGAACTTTTCTCCCGCATCAGCAGCTTGATGAGTTTCGCGGCGGGTGCGCCTTTGCGCGTCGGCTTCACACCGCACACGCAGGAAGGCCTGTACCGGGGCAGCCACATCAACCGCGCGATTCCCTACAACCCCTACCAACATATCAGCAAACAGTTTTTGTCGCTGGTCGATGCGCTGGATGTCAACGCGCTGAGCGCCATGCCACGCCACAAGTCCGCGCCCGTGCGTGAGATGCCACTGAATGCCGCGCTGTCGGTCGATTTCTCCGCCGAAGAGCTGCAGCACTACCGAACGCGGCTGCTGGCAGACCATCCAGGCGCCGGTGGCCGCAAATTGGTCTTGCTCTACGCGGGCGGCGGCTTGTTGCCCGAACGCGCCTGGCCTGCGGCGCATTACGCCCGCGTCGCGCACGGTTTGTGCGAGGCGGGCCACGCCGTCGGTTTAATTGGCCTCAAGGAGGACGCCGCGTTGGCCCAAGACCTGCAGCGCCAGGCCGCCAGCGAATTTTGCGTGGACCTCACCGGCTACACCCAATCCATCCGCGAGCTGCTGATGTTGTTTCACGCGGCGCAACTTCTCATCACCAACGACGGTGGCCCCGGGCACTTTGCCAGCCTCACGCCCATCCGCACGTATGCCTTTTTCGGGCCGGAGACCAGCAAACTCTACGGCCCGCTGGGCAGCAATTTCGGGTCGGTCGCCCGCACCTATGAGTCCGGCATTGCCTGCTCGCCTTGCCTGTCGGCCTACAACCACCGCCAGACCTTTTGCGACGGCGACAACCAGTGCCTCAAACGCATTGCACCCGACCCAGTGCTGGCCGACGCGTTGGCTGCATTGGCGTGACGGGCGCAGGAGCGCGCAGGCGACAATGTGCGCATGAGTTCTGAAAGCAGCCTGACGGCGAAATTGATGGCGCTGATTGCGTGGCTGAAAAACTTCCGCTACGTTAAATTCGGCCTCGTCGGCGCCAGCGGCACGGTGGTGAACATTGCCGTTTTGCACCTGGCCCAAACCTACCTTTTTGACAGTGTTGACCCGCGCCCACTGCGCCTGGGCCTGTCGCTGGCGCTGGCGATTCTTGTCGCTACGTTGAGCAACTTCACCTGGAACCGCTTGTGGACTTGGGCCGACCGGCGCCCGGCGCTGGACATCGACCAAGGCGCCCCCAAAGAGCCCTTCCCCAAACGCGTGGCGCTGGAGTTTGGCCGCTACTGCATGGCCTCCTGGTTTGGCATGGCGTTCCAGTTTGGCGCGACGATCTGGCTCTCGCACTACATGGACTACCGCATCGCCAACATCATCTCCATCGTGGCGGCCAGCGTCATCAACTTTCTCGCCAACGACCGCTGGACGTTCAAGGTCAAAGGGCGCGCCCGCAGCGTGCGTTAGCGGTGTCGGAGATGCAAACAGCGAAGGCGCGGAAATCTGCCGAAGCGGCACGTTGGCCATGGGTCGCACTGTTAGCGCTGGCGCTGTTTGCCTACCTGTTTGGCCTGGGTGGCCAATACATTCCCACCAACGGCGACGAACTGGTCTACGCGCACATCGCTCGCCTGACGGCGCTGTCGAACCAATGGTTGCCCTTGGTCTCTGACCTTCCCAACATGCGCAACACCAAGCCCCCATTGCTGTTCTGGCAGGCCATGGCGGCGGGCGATTGGGCGCGTGAGGCCAACGCATGGACGATGTTTGCGTTGCGCCTGCCTAGCCTGGTGTACACGTTTTTGACAGCCGCGCTGGTGGCCTGGTCGGTCAAACACATCACGCAGGACACGCGGCGCGCCTTGCTGGCGGCCTGTTTGTTTTTGGCGTTCTTCAGCACCTTCCGGTATGGCAGGCCGTACCTCACCAGTGCGCCAGAGACTTTTTGGTTGGCATTGCCGATGTTTGCTTTGATTTTCAGAAAGTCTAAAGAAAAACGGGCTGTAAGTCACATAAATTATGCGTGGACAGCTCCTAAATATATAGTAACGTTGATGGGGTTAATTGCCGTTGGCCTCGCCTGGGGTCTTGGCTCAGCCTACAAATCGTTCGCCCTGATCGCGCCAGCCGCTGCTGCCTGGTGGAGCGCATCGCTGTTGGCCTCTCACCGTATTCACGCAGATTTTGGCGTGAAGCCTCTCGCCATCACCAGCCTGCGAGCGGGTATGAGTGTGCTGATTGGTGTTGGCGTGTTTGCGTTGTGGTTCGTGTTGGATCCTGACCCCGGCGCCGTCTGGCGCGAGTTTGTGGTGGGTGAAAACGTTGGCAAGATGGGTGACAAGCTGGGCTGGTGGCACGAGGCCATTTACGGTGGCGGCTCCAGCCTGTGGGCGCAGGCGCTGGCGTACCTGGAAAACGCCGGCTTGTTGTCCTTTGTGGTGATCGGCGTGGTGGCAGTGGCCTTCAAAAATCGAAAAACGCTGCCTGAGTTGCCGCCTTACGCGCTGATCTTGCTGGCGTGGCTGCTGGTGTGGTGGCTGGTCTTCTTGTTGCCCAGCCAACGCTCGGCCCGTTACGTGATACCGGCCATGCCCGCACTGGCCATCGCGGTGGCGCTCGGTTGGCATCACATCGGGCGCAGCTGGTTTTTGGCCAGCTGCGTTTTGATCGGATTGGCGGCGATCGTGCTTGGGCGAATCGCCTGGGTGATGTACGAAATGCAGATCGCCACATCTGGCGAATTCTTTGTATTTGCCTTGGTGTTTCTGGGCATTGCCGCGTTGTTGGCGGGCGGCTTCGCGCGGCCGGGCTGGACACGCGTTTGCACGCTGGCCGCGTGTTTGGCGGTTTACGCCGCGTTTGGACTCACTGTTGCGCCGCTGGATGGCAACCAGGGTCGGTATGGCGCAGCAACCCAAGCGGCGTTCGTGAAAAAATCCATCGCGGTACCCAGCAATTTCAATGCGCAGTGGGAACGATTTGAGTTCCTGCTGCCGGGCAACCACATCGTGCCCTTTGACATGGCGGCGATGGGTGAGGGCGATAAGGCGCCCGCCACGTTGGGTGCGTTGCTGCGGGCGCATGATGCTGTGGTTTGGGGTCAAGCCAGCGTGACCGACCTTGAGCCACCGTGCCGGCCCGGTTGCCGAGTTGTCGCAACGCGTTGGGTGGTCAAAGAACGCCACAAGAGCGGCGACATCACCTGGGGCAACCTGTGGCACCCTCAGTTATGGCTTTTCAGCCGTGAATGGCTCATCATTCGCGGCGGCATTTAAGTCATGGGCGTTTGGCCATCAGCCACAGGCGTTTCACCAACGCCACTTGAGCGGCCAGCCACAACCAAGGGTCAAGCAGCGCGTCAAACACATTGCCGCTGGGCAGCCGCGTAATCACAAACAACAGCAGCACAGCGGGCAACAACCAAGGCCACCACTGGCGACCCTGTGCGCTCGCCACAGCAGCCTGCTCCCCCGCCAAGCCCGCGCTCCTATCGCCCCTATCGCGCCACAACAGCGCCGCGACGACAACTGCCACCGCGACTGCCGCCACACTGAAGCCCCAGCGGTACAACGCGAACGGCAGGTAAACGAACAGGTCCAGCAGCATCACCCATCCCATCACACTGGCCAGGAACAACAAGGGCAGGGGAACCGCTGAGACGGGGGCCGACTTTCGCAACAGCGCGGCCACTCCCGCCAGCGCCAGCAACACCGATGTCCAGCTGGGCATTTGAAACGCCAAACCAAGCCAGTAAACCGGCGACCAATCGCCCGGCAGCAGCGCCCACACAACGACCAAGGCAACGAAAGCCAGTCGCACGGGCGGGCGCAGCCTGCCGCCCAGCGCCAATGCCAGCCATGCGAACAGGGCGGCCCAAAAAATCGGATAAGCGGCTTTCGAAAGCGGCAAAGCTGGCAACACCGGCGTCGAAGTCGCCAGAAAAGCCTGCAGGAAAGAATTCAAGTCCATGGTGGTGTCAGGGCGTGCGTTTGGCCTGGTTTTTTGCGCCGGGTGAAAACCGCTGCCAGGCGATGCGGCTGCGGTTGTCGGTGTAACTCACCCACAAGTTTCCATCCGCCAGCGCCATCGCCGGGTAGGAAAATTCTGCGGCCAGTGTTGCGCCGCCGCTGGTTACGGTGTCGCCTTTGGCCAGCGTTTGCAAACGGCTCCAGTCGATGCCGTTGCCCGATTCGCTCAAGTCCAGCACCTGGCGCGATTTGGGTGACGCGTTGTGCGCCAGCACAAATTGCCAGGGGCCGGTAGCTATTGCGAAGATCGACGCATCTGGGTTGATCAAGTTGAGATCGCGCAGGTCGCGCCAGGTTTGGCCGCCGTCGCCGGTTTGCGCCACGGCGATCTTGCCTTCGATGCGGTTGTCGCGCATCAGCGCCAGCCAATGGCGCTCATTCAACGCAATCACACTGGGCTGCAGGATGCCTTTGCGCTCAGACATGCGCGCCATGCCGAGGAAGCCCCCGGCGGCGTCAAAACGCAAGGCCACCGGGTACTTGATGCCCAGCTCAAAGTAAGCGGGCAGCACCATGCCGCCGTCTTGGAGCGGCAGCGGCGCCCCGCGCACCAGATGGCTCAGGTTCCACAACCAGCCCAGCGGCAAGATGCTTGGTGCGCCAAACACCGGCGCGCTGGCGCTGCGGCTCACCGGGTGTTGCTCGCGCACCTGCAACACCCGGCTGGCCGCCCAGCCGCCCCAGCCCGTGGCCACCACAAACAGGTGGATGTTCCCTTGCCCATCCAGCCACGCCACGGGGTTGCCCAAGCGGCGCAAGCCAAAGCCCAGCTTGTCGCCCATTGCCGCTCGGTTGAGCACGATCTGCGCGGCCTGCCACTGCTGTGAAGTGCGTTCAAAACAAGACGAGGCAATTTGCACGTCAGGCCCGCTTTCCCGCGACCCGGCGAACCAGAAAGCCATCAACACGCAGGGGTGATTGGCGGGCATCGCCAGCAAGCTGCTGGCATGGGCGGCAGGGGTCGCGGGCGGCATCGGCAAATGCCCTTGGCCGCTCAATGTCCATTGCGTCTCGGCTTGCGGCATCTCGGGTGAGGAAGGCAGACCCTTGGGCAGCAGCGCGCGCGGCTCGGGTGGCAACGCACCATGCTGCGCGAATTCCAGCGTCACCAAAACACTGGCCAAAAAAAGGCACAGCAGCCAGCGCGCCGGCCCTTGCTCAGTTGAATTCACGGGCAGGTTCATGCCTCCATTGCCATCGAGATGTTGAACGGATTGAACAGGTTGAGCGTGGTGAAAGTGCAGGTTACCGTCATCGTGGCAGGGCGCATTGGATTGCAGAGGGGCGACAATTCGAAGAGTCTAACGCCCCGTTGGCGCCAGGCCATGCACGACACCATCTTTGATACCCCGGTTGTCAACACACTCTTGCGGGGCTTCTCCGTGGCCTTTCTCAAAATTGCTGGTTGGAAAGTCGAAGGCAGCTTGCCGCCCGATGGCGTCAAGTGTGTGTTGATTGCCGCGCCCCATGCCAGCAACTGGGATTTGCCCTTCACATTGATGGTCGCCTTTGTGCTGCGCCTGAAGATTTACTGGATGGGCAAGGAGCAGATTTTCAAGCCGCCATTTCGCGGCATCATGATGTGGCTGGGCGGCATCCCGGTAGACCGCGAAAAATCCACCAACCTGGTCGCCGCGTCGGTCGAAGCCATCAAGGCCGCAGAAGGCCCGCTGCAGCTTATCGTGCCGCCAGAAGGCACTCGCAGCGGCACACGCTTCTGGAAAACCGGCTTCTACTACATCGCGCTGGGCGCCCAAGTGCCCATCGTGATGGCCTACATGGACT
>JANOYE010000034.1:0-3962 GCA_031428695.1 Rhodoferax sp.
TGCCATTCCAACTTCACCGGTAATTTCGGCGGCCTCACCACCTTGGCCCTGGACGGCAGAAGCGTCCAGAACGGCGGCCCCCGCAGCTACATCATCGGTGGCGGGGCCAGCACCGTGATCCAGTGCGGCCAGACAGGGCAACCCGCCTGCCCCACAGGTGAATTGCCTGAGCCATCCAGCCTACTGTTGGCGACTTTGGCAGGACTGGCTCTGGTGGTTCAGCAGCGCCGCCGCCGCACTACGTTGACGGACAGGTCCAGCCACTGAGTTGCACCTAGCCTACACGGCTGAATGAAAAACAGGGACTCGATGGGCCCCTGTTTTTTTTACTGCCTAAGGCCTCTGACTCAAACCCACATCACCTTGTCTTTGCTGTCAAACCATTTGTCCACCGCCGGCGCCACATTCGCCTCGATCTTCGCGCGTTTGATTTTCAGCGTAGGCGTGAGGCAGCCGTTGTCGATCGACCAGGGCTCGGCGGCCACCACGATCATCTGCATTTTTTCGTAGTCCGCAAGGCCTTTGTTGGTCTCATTGAGCAGCTCGGTCAATGAGGCCGTCACTTCGGCCTTGACCGCCGGGTCTTTGGTTTTGGGGCGCAAATCTTCCGCCAGCACCACCAGCGCGTAAGACGCCGCCTGCCCCACGCCCGAGACCATGCTCGATTCGATCATGGGATGGGCATTGAGCTTGTTTTCAATCGGCGCCGGGGCCACGTATTTGCCTTTGGCGGTCTTGAACAGCTCTTTGACGCGGCCGGTGATCTTGAGCTGGCCGTCGGGGCTGTATTCACCTTGGTCGCCGGTTTTGAAGAAGCCGTCTGCCGTGAAGACTTCAGCGTCGAGGTCGGGCCGTTTGTAATAACCGACCATCTTGCCCGGCGACTTGATCTGGATCTCGCTGCCCTCGCCCAGGCGCGCCTCCACGCCGTCGTAGGGCACGCCGACAAAACCCACGGTGTTGCGCTCGGACGTCATGGTGTGCGAATAGGCGAAGTCTTCGGTCATGCCGTAACCTTCGACGAGGTTCAGGCCGAGTTTGCGGTACCACTGGATGAGCGAGGGCGGCAGGGGCGCCGAGCCGCTGCCCGCCAGCTTGACCTGGTCCAGCCCGAGTGTGGTCAGCACTTTTTTGGCCACAATGCCCTTGATGATCGGGATCGAGAGCAGCCGGTTGAGCTTGGCCGGCGGCATCTTGGCCGAGACGCCCTGCATGAACTTGAGCCACAAACGCGGCACCGAAACAAACAGGGTGGGCCGGGCGCGGTTCAGGTCGGCGACAAAAGTCTCGAGGGTTTCGGCAAAAAACACGTGCAGGCTGCCGACCACCATCGCGTGGACTTCGACACAGGCGCGTTCAAACACATGTGCCAGCGGCAGGTAAGACAACATGCGGCGCTCGGCGCCCGCGCCCAATGACTCGGCCATGCGTTTGGCAAACCCTTCACCCACCACGGTGATGCGCTCAAAGCTGTGCATCACACCTTTGGGCTGGCCGGTCGAACCCGAGGTGTAGATCAGCATCGCCAGGTCGGTGCCTGCGCGCGCGGGTTTGCCGGGCATGGGCTGGGTGCGGGCGATGATGGCGTCCCAGGTCTCGTAGGCGGTTTTGGGCGCGAGCGGAAAAGCAATGCGCGGCATGCCGGCGGGCACGCCCTTTTCTTGCTTGTCCCAGGTGTCGAGTTTGCCGACAAACAGCAGGCTGGCTTCAGAGTGGGTGAGCACGTAATTGACGGTGTCCGGCCCTTCGGTCGGGAAGATCGCCACGGTGGTGTAACCGGCCATCCAGATGGCCATTTCCGCCATGAAAAAGTGGGCGCAGTTTTTGGACAGGATGCCGATGCGCGCGCCCGGCTCAAAACCCAGGCCTTTCAGGTGGGTGGCCATGCGCCGCGCCTGGTCGACCGTCTGCGCCCAGGTGTAGTCGATGACCTGGTTGTTGCCGGTGGGCTGAGTCATAAAGACCTCGCCGGCGCGTTTTGATTCGTGGTCGTAGATGTAGTCGAGGAGCAGTTTTGACATGGTATTTTCTCGCTTAGATTTCGGGTTTAAATTTTTCGTTTATATTTAATATTTAACAATTTATTGCTAAAAAGATTAACTTATTTACTTCATTTTATATAGCTGTCTACGCTATTTTTCCGTGACTTAGGGGCCAATAATCTTCACAAAAAAATTTACAACTTATTTATTCAACCCAATCCATTGCGCCAAGGTCGCCTGCGCTACCAGCTCAACCTGGTTTGAACGGGCGAAACGCACAGCGCTGTCAGACAGTGTGCCAAGACTTATGAAACTGCACAAGTCGGCTTTTTGCGCATCCCGCAACGCCACCAGCTCGCGCAGCGGCTCGACGCCCTGGTTCACCGCCTTCCAGCGTTTGGCGGCCAACAGCGTGACCCGCCCTGCCTTTTCGAGTTTGAAGTCAGCCCCCGGCAGGTTCAGCCGCGCGACCTCGTAGCCAGCCTTGCTGAAGGCCGCTTCGACCGCTGCTGAAAAATCGCGCCATGACATTGCGGCGGCTTTTTGCAGCGAGTCTTCAATGTGCTTGGGGTTGGGCGCCCGCAATTGCCGCCAGGCGGCAACGCAGCCAATGGCGAAAAACGGAAAACCTCCCAGCACGCCATACACCACATACTGCGCAGGCAGCAGCGCCTTTGAGGCCAGGGCGAACGCCGCTACCAAGCCGAAACTGATCCACCACGGCGAGCGCAGCAAAATCGCGAACAGAGACTTCTCCGCCATTTTGAATTTCATGCCACCCCCACACCGCGTTTTTTCAAGACCCTGGGCAGCACCAGCACCGCAACCACCACCACCAGCAGGAACAGCGACATCGGCCTTTGCAAAAAGACCAGGGCGCTGCCCTCGCCAATCGACATCGCGTTGCGCAACTGCGCCTCGGCCAAGGGCCCGAGGATCATGCCGACCACCACCGGCGCCGTGGGGAAGTTGAAGCGCCGCATGACCAGCCCCAACACGCCAATGCCGTAAAGCAAAAACAAATCAAACGCGCTTTGGCGCATGCCGTAAGCGCCCACCGTGGCGAAAATCAAAATGCCGGCGTAGAGCTGCGGCTTGGGCACTTTGAGCAGTTTCACCCACAGCCCCACCAAGGGCAGGTTCAGCACCAGCAGCATGATGTTGCCGATGTAGAGCGAGGCGATCAACGCCCACACCAGGCTGGCCGAGCTGGTGAAGAGTTGCGGCCCCGGCTGGATGCCGTAGTTCTGGAAGGCGCCGAGCAACACGGCGGTGGTGTTGGAGACGGGAATGCCCAGCGTCAAGAGTGGAATCAGCGCCGCTGTGCCCGTGGCGTTGTTGGCCGCTTCCGGCCCGGCCACGCCTTCAATGGCGCCCTTTTTGCCAAACTCGGCGAGGTTCTCGCCCTTGGCCAGTTTTTTCTCGGTGGCGTAACTCAAAAACGTGGGAATCTCGGTGCCGCCAGCGGGAATGCAGCCAAAGGGCGCACCAATCGCCGTGCCACGCAGCCAGGCGGGAATGGATCGTTTCCAGTCGCGGGCACTCATGCTCACGCGGCTCATTTTGTTTTCGGACTCGACCACTTTGCCTTCAAACAGCACCGCGTGCAGCGCCTCGGCCACGGCAAACAGGCCCACCGCTACCAGCACGATCTCAACACCATCGAGCAACTCGGGCACGCCACCGGTGTAACGCGCCTGGCCGGTGATCTGGTCCATGCCGACGAGCCCAGCGGCCAAGCCGACAAACAGCGCCGTCAAGCCGCGCACGGTGCTTTGGCCCAGCACCGCGCTTACCGTGGTGAAGGCCAACAGCATCAGCATGAAATATTCAGGCGGACCGAGTTTCACGGCCTGCTCGGCGACAAAGGGCGCAAACAGCGTCACCAGCACGGTCGCAATGGTGCCAGCCACAAACGAGCCAATCGCCGAGGTGGCCAAGGCAGCGCCGGCGCGGCCGTTTTTGGCCATCTTGTTGCCC
>JANOYE010000035.1:0-26934 GCA_031428695.1 Rhodoferax sp.
CGCGCAAAGACGCCAAACCCGAAAAGCCGGGCCAAGCCGTGCGCCATGGCCGTGCGTTTCGCGAGATTTTTCAGCTCGTTAAAGAGCAGTTGTCGCCTGAAAATGCCGCCGATATCAACAATGACGGAGACGATGACGACGCGGCGAACCACCTGGCCCTTAAGCCATGACAGCCGCGCCGCACGACGCCGTAAAAATCGGCATCGTCTCGATCAGCGACCGCGCCTCCAGCGGCGTCTACGAAGACAAAGGCCTGCCCGCGCTGAAAGACTGGCTCACGCGGGCGCTGAAGAACCCCGTGACCTTCGAAGCGCGTCTGATCCCCGACGAACAAGCCACCATCAGCCAGGCTTTGATCGAACTTGTCGACGCGAACTGCGCCCTGGTGCTCACCACCGGCGGCACCGGCCCCGCGCTGCGCGACGTGACGCCCGAGGCCACTCTCGCCGTGGCGCACAAGGAGATGCCCGGTTTTGGCGAGCAGATGCGCCAGATCAGCCTGAAGTTTGTGCCCACCGCCATCCTCTCGCGCCAAGTCGCCGTGGTCCGCTGCCAGAGCCTCATCATCAACCTGCCCGGGCAGCCCAAGTCGATCCAGGAAACGCTTGAAGGCCTGCGTGACGCAGAGGGTAAATCTCTCGTCGCAGGGATTTTTGCGGCCGTGCCCTACTGCGTGGACCTGATTGGCGGGCCGTACCTGGAAACCAATGACGACGTGTGCAAGGCGTTTCGGCCGAAGTCGGCATTGCGGGTCCGGTAATTCCCGGCCATGGTTTCCTTCGTCCGCCGCACCGCCGGATGCAGCGCCCCGACGACGCCGAATTGACCTAAGGCCGCAGTCAAGCCAGAATAAGCCAGCGCCACGGCGGCGTTTCCGCAAGCCCGCTTTATCGACCCCACCAAGGAGAACGCCATGAAGATGAAGGTGATGTACTGCCCCTTTCCCGACGCGACGCTGATTGGCGCCTGTGAGCGGATCGCAAAATCCCACAACTCGACGCACACGCTGGATCAATTCGACAAAAAAGTCTTGACGCCCGGAAAAGATGCGTTGAAAGGTGTTGGCATGTTTCAGCAGGTCTACATCGTGGCGCATGGCTCGGCGGGGCAAGGCAGCATCTACGACGATGGCGGCGCGCCGATGACAGTGGGCGACCTGGCGAAACAAATGAAGGCGCAAGGGCTGACCAACTCCATCCGCAAGGTCAAACTTTATTGCTGCAACGGCGGGTCAAACGGCCATGCATCCACCGCGAAACAACTCAAGGCCGCGATGCTGCTGGCCGGGTTCAACAATGTGTCCACCTACGGCTACACCCTGCAGCTGGACCAGGGCAACTTGACCGACGAAGGCAGCAAAGAAGCCTACGCCGACGCCGACGCCGTTGGCGTCAGCGCCAAGTCTGTGCGCGTCAAGTTTTAGCCAAGCCAAAGCCCGCATCATGGCGCTGTGAACCCGGTGAACTGGTAGGCCAGCGAGAGGCCGGCCACATTGGCTTTGAAGCCGCCGCCAAACGACTGGATGCGCCCCAGCGTGCCCATCACTGACATCGATTTAGACAGCTTGTAGCCCAGCGCCACATTGCCCTGCCCCACCAGCCCGCCGCCCACGGCCAAGCCGCCACCACCCGCCGCGCCCAGCAAAGCCTCGGCCTCCACAAACCAGCGCTCGCCCAAAGGCCGGTGCAAGCCTGCGCCGACCTGGCCAGTCATGTAGGCGCCCGCGTCGCCGGCAAAGGCGGCCAGGCCCTGGCCTGTGAGGTACCAGGAGGGCGACGGGAAATAGTCCAATTGCACGCCCAGGTTGCTGACCGGCTGGTCTACCGAGAATGTGCGCCATTGCGGTGCCGCCTGAAAGTAGGTTTGCGTGGCCAGGCGAACGCGAAGCCGGGCGGCGTCCAGGCTGGCGAGCTCTGATGGGGCAACCGGCCGCGATGTGACACTGGGCAAATCGAACAGGTAATTCAGCTTGACCCCGACGTACTGCGCCTGAAAATTGCCCGAAGGCGCCCGCATGGCGCCCACACCGGCTTCCAGCGCGAGGTGGGGCGTGAACGCATGCTGCAGCGCCACGCCCGCATCGAGCAGAAGCCCGCCGCCGGTGTCAACGCCGCCGCCGCCCGCAGGACCGCCCGCCGCCTGCAGCTTGATCGCCGTGCTGGCAGACAGCGGCCAGCGGTAGCCGCCACCCGCCAAAATCTGCATGTAGCCATTGCTTTGGCCGCCCATCGCGCCTTCGGATTCGAGCTTGAGGAACCAGCGCTCGTCCAGCTGGGCAAGCCACTCGACGCCCAGCAGTTGCATGCTGGGGTGTTGCGGCAGACCGTCCACCCGCAGCGCTGATGCCGGTATCCGCAGGCTGCGCGCTGCCAGCGAGAATTCACTCCTGTGGGCAGGCACCGCCGCCCTGCGTGCGCTGCCGCCTGCCTGCTCGCGGGGAGCCGCTGCGCCCTGCCAGCCCGGGCCGAGCAGGCTGTAAAACGAGTAGTCGTATTGCAGGTAGGGCTGGGTGCTGTTGATCACGCCCGACGGAAACCGCACGTGGCTCACCCCGAAGCCGAGGGCGCCAAAGCCGCCCAGGCCGTAAGTCAGGCCGACATCACCGCGCAGCATCAGGCCGCCGCCAGCCAGCGTGTTGCCGCCCCGGCCACCGCCCGCGCCCACAAACAAGCCAGCGCGCGCGCCCCAGGCGTCACTCAAGCGCCGATGCGCCTCGCCCGCAACGCCCAGCGTGATGAAGCCGCCGCGCTGCCCGGACAGGGCGCCATAGGAAGCGACGCCCAAGCGCAGGTGCTCGGCCACGTCAAACAGCACGTTGCCGCCCAACAGCCCCATTTTTTCGCCGCCCGGCAGCGTGAGCGTTTCAGCGGTGGCACGCCAGTGGGTTTGGACAGGTGCCAGCGCTTCGCCCTGGGGTTGCGCTGTTTGCCCCTGCGCGGCGCTACCCATAGCGAACATCAACACCGTGGCGAAAGTGGTTTTTGTGGCGCAAACCCGCGGGCTGGCAGTCTTATTGGCGGCTTGGTGTTGCTGTGTCACAAAGGCGCTTTCGTTGAAGGTTTTGGGGAAGGGCTTGGCTGCTGAATTGTGGGGGAGATTATTGCGGCTTGGCTGGGCTTGGCTTGGTGTTGCTTTGCTGCCAGTTTGTTGGTTTTTGGACATTTGTTAATATGGGTATTAACAAATTAACGATCTGACGAAATCTTGTGGCTTTTTTGGCATGTAAGTCACGTATTTATTGGATTTTTAGATATCTTTATCATAGCAATGGCGTTGACCGTTCCGCCTGAACCCCCGCAGCTCGGCTGGAGCGAATGGGTTGCAGCTTCGAAGCAGGGAGGCTTCAGGGTCTGGGGGCTGCGAAGCAGACCGACAAAGCGCAAGACGCGCTGCGGGGGTTCAGGCCGGCCCGGTCAACCCCATCACAGCAGCATCAAATTGCCAGCGGTTGCACCATGGACAGTGCTCAAGGCAACGCGGTGGTCCAAGGTAGCCAGGCATCCGGCGTTGGCCACTGCCAGCGCGAGCAGGTAGACATCGGTGATCTGGTTGTGCCCTAAAACCCTTGGCCAGTTGACACGTTTTTCGCTGCGAAGCGAGACCGTGTCGGGCCAGAATTCGTGGTCGATGTCGGCGCAGATTTCTTCCAATTTCTCCTGGACCGCCTGAAAACCAGCCGGACCCAATTTGCTGTAACCAGGCAAATTGAGAACCCGCATCACGCCGTTTTCCACCAGCGGGCAGGTCGCTATTTTTACTTTTCGTTTCTGCATGAAAGCAAGGGCCTGCGCGTGGTGCACATGCGCTTCGTCCAGCAGCGCAACCCACACATTCACATCGAGCAGATGGCGCAAATCTAAATGCCCTCCTGGTCCATCAGGTCGCGCACATGTTCTGAGGTGATGATTTCATCCCGTGCCGGCAGCAAGGCAAATTTGCTTCTGGGTGTGGCTGGCTTGGGCAGAGGCGCATTTTGCGCGCGAATGCCATCGCGCGCCAGGCGAGAGATCACCTGCCCGATAGTCAGATGCTCGCGCTGCGCCTGTGACCTCGCAAAGGCAAAAATGTCGTCTTCAATGGCAAGTGTTGTTCGCATTGGCACAGTTTAGCATCAAAACATCAAAACTGCATCAATGACAAGTTTAATGAAAAATAGGCCGCTTTGCAGATGCTTGACGCCTTACTTCCCCACCAACTGCGACATCTTCTCCGCCTCAAAACACGCCAGCTTCGCCGCGTCCGTTGGCACGCAGTCAGCCACTGCAACGCCTGACTGAATCTTCTCGATGGCCTGCCACAACATCGCAATCTGGCGGTCTTGCGCCGAGGCGGTTTCGATCAGGCCCTTCATCGCCTGGCTTACGGGGTCGTCCTCATTGGTGATGCCGTAGGCGGAGAACTTGCTGGCCATGGCGGCATCACCCGAAAGTTCAGCGCCGGCCTCTGAGGTCTTGGGCATGATGATGCGCGCGGGTATGCCCACCGCCGTGGCGCCTTCGGGCACGGGTTTGATCACCACCGCGTTGCCGCCGATCTTGGCGTTGTCGCCCACGGTGAAGCCGCCCAGCACTTTGGCGCCGGCGCTGACCACCACGTTTTTGCCCAGCGTGGGGTGGCGTTTGGCGCCTTTGTAGAGCGAGGTGCCGCCCAGCGTCACGCCCTGGTAAATCGTGCAGCCATCGCCGACTTCTGCTGTTTCGCCGATCACCACACCCATGGCGTGGTCGAAGAACACCTTTTGGCCGATGACGGCGCCGGGGTGGATTTCAATGCCCGTCAAAAAGCGGCCGATGTGCGAGGTGAAGCGCCCGAGCCACTTGAAGCCGTTGTTCCAAAACCAGTGCGCGCGCCGGTGCAACACCAGCGCGTGCAGGCCGGGGTAACAAGTGAGCGCCTCCCAGGCGTTGCGTGCGGCCGGGTCGCGGTCGAGAATCGTCTGGAGGTCGGATTTGAGGCGTGAGAACATGGCGAACTTCTATGGCAGGAGGTGCAAGTCTATCGTTTAACCGGCTTGGCCGCCTCCAGCATGGCCTTGGCAACACCACGCAGAATGTGGACTTCTTCTTGCGTAACCGCGGCGCGGTTGAACAACTGGTTCAAGCGCGGCATGAGTTTTTTCGGGGCTTCGGGATCGAGAAATTGGATGGCGACCAGCCCTTGTTCGAGGTGCGCCAACATGCCGCTGACTTGAGCCGCATCTGCCAAGGCCGGTTCAGCAGTGGCCGCCTGAACGGCAAAAGCGCCATGCCCCGCCAGGCCCAACGCCAGCCGCCATTCATAAGCGATGACCTGCAACGCGGCGGCCAAGTTGAGCGAGCCGAACTGGGGGTTGGTGGGGATGCACAGCGCAACGTGGCAACGGTACACGTCTTCATTGCGCATGCCAAAACGCTCGGAGCCAAACAGGAAACCGACGCCTTGCGGGGCTTCAGGCGTCGAGCCGCTTAAATTAACTTCCATGTTAATTTCAAGCGATGCTGGTTCAAATTTATGAACAAAATCGGGCTCCAAGTCACGTAAATATTGCGTAGGAAGCTCTTTTTTTAGGAGCAACTCGAAATGCTCGCGCGGCGCGCGGGTGGGCGGCCCGAAGTCGCGCGGCGTCATTGCGGTGGCGCATAAATGCGAAATGCCGTCCAGCGCTTCGTCCAGCGTTTCGACGATCTTCGCGTTGTTCAGCACATCGAGCGCGCCGCTGGCCCGCTGGATGGTTTCTTCGCGGCGCAACACATTGGCCCAGCGCGGCGCGACCAACACCAGGTCGTCAAAACCCATGACTTTCATGGCGCGCGCGGCGGCGCCGACGTTGCCGGCATGGCTGGTGTTGATCAAAATGAAGCGGGTTTTCATTGGCAAATCATTGGCAAACCATTGGGAAGTGGCGCACGGGTAAAATTGCGCCCATTGTCGCTGCCTGCATCGCCGGGCCGCGTTCCACAGCGCTTAAAAAACCTTCGTCATGCACAGTCCAAACCTCCATCCCATGGTCAATGTCGCGGTAAAAGCCGCGCGCGAAGCCGGGAAAATCATCAACCACGCGGCGCTTGACGTTGAATCGGTTCGCGTCTCGCAAAAACAGGTCAACGATTTCGTCACCGAGGTGGACAAAGCCGCCGAGGCCATCATCATCGAAACCCTGCTCACGGCTTACCCAGGCCACGGCATTCTGGCGGAGGAATCGGGGCGTGAACATGGCGCGAAAGATTCAGAATTCGTCTGGATCATCGACCCGCTCGATGGCACCACCAACTTCATCCACGGCCTGCCGGTGTATTGCGTGAGCATCGCCCTGGCCGTCAAAGGCAAGATCGAACAAGCCGTCGTCTATGACCCTACCCGCAACGATTTATTCACCGCCACCAAGGGCCGTGGCGCGTTTTTGAACGACCGTCGCATCCGCGTCTCCAAACGCATCCGCATGACCGAGAGCCTGATATCCACCGGCTTCCCGTTTCGCCCCGGTGACGACTTCCCCACCTATTTGGCCATGATGGCCGAGGTGATGCCGCGTTGCGCCGGCCTGCGCCGCCCCGGCGCCGCCGCGCTTGATTTGGCTTATGTCGCCGCTGGGCGCACCGAGGGCTTTTTTGAAGCCGGGTTGCAAACCTGGGACATGGCTGCAGGCTCACTTTTGGTCACCGAAGCGGGCGGCCTGGTCGGCAATTTCACGGGTGAAGCGAACTTTTTGGAGCACCAGGAATGCCTGGCCGGCAACCCAAAAATTTACGCCCAGCTCGTGGCTATTCTCAGCAAATACAGCAAGTTTGCTGGCGTGGCCGACAAGGCCGCCGCTGAAAAATCAAAATTGAGTTTGCCGCGCGCTGGGTGAGCCGTTGACATGGGCGGAACGCCTGCTCCGCCTGCCCGGGCGGTCTGCCGTTAGATCAGGCTTAGATTCAGCGACTCGGATTCGGTTGCCACGAAACTGATGGCCAGGTCGGCCAGGTTGATATCAGCCACCGGCATGGGGTGGCCAAACAGGTAACCCTGGAACGACTCACAACCGTGGCGCGCCAGAAACTCTCGCTGACCAACGGTTTCCACCCCTTCCGCCACCACCGAGAGCCCCAAGCTGTGCGCCAGCGTAATGATGGTTTTGGCAATGGCAGCGTCGTTCGGGTCGGTGAGCACATCACGCACAAAAGACTGGTCGATTTTCAGTTCGTCCAGCGGCAGCAGCTTCAGGTAAGAGAGCGATGAGTAACCCGTGCCGAAATCGTCCAATGCAAACCGCACGCCAGTCTTGCGCAGCTCACCCATCTTGGAGATCACATCTTTGATGTCGCCAAGCAGCAGGCTCTCGGTGAGCTCAAGTTTCAGCAGGTTGGCGTTGGCGCCGCTTTGTTTAAGCAGGCGCAGGGTTTTGGGCACAAAATCGGACTCGTGAAATTCTCGCGCACTGATGTTGACGGCAATCGTGAGGCATTGGGTTAACGGGTCTTCGGCCCATTGCACCAACTGTTCACAGGCGGTCTTCAGCACCCAATGGCCAATGGCATGGATCAGGCCGGTTTGCTCGGCAACCGGAATAAATTCATTGGGCGGCACCAGGCCGCGCTCTGGATGGTGCCAGCGCACCAGCGCCTCCACACCGGTCACCCGGCCCTCATGGCTCACCACCGTCTGGTAGTGCAGCACCAGTTCGCCTACTTCGAGCCCGTGTCGCAAATCGACTTCAAGCGCGGCACGTTGCTCCACTGCCGCCTGCATGTCGGGGTCAAAAAAGCGCAGCGTGTTGCGCCCAGCGGCTTTGGCCTGGTACATCGCCAGGTCGGCACGTTTGAGCAGTTCATCGACACCGTCCACCGGGCCACAAAACACCGCAATGCCGATGCTGGGCGTGCTGTAGTGCGGTTTTCCCATTAGATCAAAGGGCAGATTCAGCGTGGCGAGGATTTTCTCAGCCACCGCTTTGACTTGGTCGCTGGCCGGTTTCACTTCCACATGCAAGTCTTCGAGCATCACGACAAACTCATCGCCACCGAAACGCGCTACCGTGTCGCCCTGGCGAACGCAGGTCACCAGCCGGCTGCCGACACGTTCGAGCAGCAGGTCGCCGACGTCATGGCCCAGCGTGTCGTTGAGGTCTTTGAAGTTGTCAAGATCGATGAACAGCAAGGCCCCGTGTTTCTGGCTGCGCCCGCTGGTGACCATCGACTGGGCCAGCCGGTCCAGCAGCAGGCGGCGATTCGGCAGGCCGGTCAAGGTGTCGTAAAACGCCAGGCGTTGGGTTTCGTCTTCGTGGCGCTTTTGCTCGGTGATGTCGGTGCCGACACCGCGGTAGCCGCTGAATTGGCCTTCGACGTCAAAAATCGGCATGCCGCTGACGGAGATCCAGCGAAGTGTGCCGTCTTCGGTTTGCCGCTGAAACTCGAAGTCGCGAAAGGTTTGGTGGGATTTAAGCACCCGATTGTGCTCAGCCCATTCTTCATCTGAAACCCCAATGACCCCGGTTTCACAGCGGGTCTTGCCAAGGTAGCCGCTCTCGGGGAAGTTTTGCGATGAAAGCATGTCGCCAACCACTTTGACAAAACGAAATTGGGCGTCCTGTTCCCAAAACCAGTCAGACGACAAGGCCGTCAAGCTGCGAAAGCGCGACTCACTCTGGAAGAGCGCCGCCTGCGCTTCCACAAAGTGGGTCACGTCGGCAAACGTGCGCACCACACCGCCTCCCGCCAAGCCGCGGCTCTTCACCTCCAGGGTGCGCCCGGCGCGCGTTTTGCGCAGGTAATTCTCTGGCCCTTTGTGCACCGCTTGGCTGTCGATCAAAGGCCGGGCGCCGCTTTGGACCCATTCATAGTTTTCACCAAAATCGCCCCGCGCGCGTTGGTAGGCAAATAACGCCTCGCCGTCGGGGAATGCGTCCATCACCGCCTTGTCGATCTCCAGCAGCTCAAGCAGACGTTGGTTGTACTGGGTGATGCGGGCGTCGGCATCCATGGCCAGGATGCCTTGCGACATGTTGTCCAGCGCGACCAAGAGGTTGCCCGTCTGCCGCGCCATGAGGGCGCGGGTGTTTTCCAGCTCGTCGATCTGGCGTTTGCGCTCTGTGACATCGGAAATCGAGCCGATCCATAAGATGCTGCCGTCGCCCTGGCGCTCGGGCACACTGTCGATGAACCGCCAAAGTGTGCCGCCACAGGGCAAAACCACCCTGAACTCGTGGCGCACGGGTGCCAAATTTGTTGCCGACTCATTGGTTGCGTGCAAGAGTTCGTCCAGGTCTTGTCGATGCACACGGCGGAAGACGAGCGCCGCATCGCCCGCCACCTGTTCAGGTTCTAGCTCAAACATCTTTCGGATGCCCTGCGAAACGTAAGGAAAGTGGGCCGTTCCGTCCAGCCGCTGGCGAAACTTGAACAACATCGACGGCACGGTGGCGGTGAGTTTTTCAATGAAATCCAGCTTTTCTTTGAGAACCTGAGACGAGGCTTCTTCACCCGTGACGTCGGCGACGAAACTCAACAAATGGGGCACACCATCCAGCGAAAACCGGGTCGCGTTGATGCGCACCGACCTCTGCACGCCCATCTTGGTGGTCATGACGGCCTCAATAGCCAACGTGCTTTGTTCGGTCTGCAGCACCCGTAGCACGGACGCGCGAGGCCCCGCATCGCCCCAAATGCCCAGCTCGACCGTCGTCTTTCCAGCCACCTCTTCCATGGCAAAGCCGCTCAAGTCCAGCCACGCCTGATTGACCTGCACCAGCAAGTCGTCGCTGATGCGGCTCAAGCTGGCGGCCTGTTTGTTGTTGTGAAAAGCCGCAGCGAACAGCCCTAGGCCAGGTTGGTTGGGCGATCCGAAGCCGGAATAGGATTGACTCATCAATTTGCTATGATTTTTGAGTCATCATTATCGCGGCTTATCGAATCAAATTGACGTTTGCCCTGAAATTTGAAACACAATGTTGCGTGAAACCCGATGCCACCCAGGAATGGTTTTGCAGTCGAGGCTATCGCCTGCAAGTTATCGCTGGGTCAGGCTCCTTGTTGCAACCAAGGCGGCCGGGTAGGGTAGAAGGCGCAGCAGTTTCAACCAAACGGTAAACCGCTTGGGAAAGTGAATTTCAAATTCGCCCTTTGACCAGCCCCGCAAAATAGCAGCTGCCGCCTGTTCCGGGCTGATCAGCGCGGGCATCTTGAATTGGTTGTTGGTGGTCAACGGCGTATCGACAAAACCCGGGCTGACCAACGAGACGCCGATCCCCTCAGGGTGCAAATCAAGGTAGAGCGTTTCTGCCAGATTGATCAGCGCCGCTTTGGTGGGGCCGTAAGCCAGGCTTTTCGGCAGGCCGATGTAGCCCGCCACACTCCCGACCAAGCAGATGTGCCTCATCGTGGCAGTGCCGTCAGTGTGTGGTTGGCCCAAAAAGTGCGGCAGCACGGCGTCAAGAACATTGAGCGCGCCCACGTAATTCACCTGCACATGTTGTTTCAGGTTCGCCAGATCAAAACTCTGGGCGCTCATCTCGTTGTAATGGCCCGCGCAATAGACGACGCAATTGAGCGCGTGGGTGGACAGGATGGCCTCGGCGGTGGCTTTGACCGCGACCGTGTCCGTGGCATCCATTGGCAATGCGATGGCCCCTGGGTGTTCGTTGACAAATGCCTCGAGTGCGGCCACCTTCCGTGCCGAAACGATAACCTGAGCCCCCCGAGCATGGAGCGCAGCCGCCGTGGCGCGGCCAATGCCAGTGGAGGCTCCAACGAGCCAAACCACCTTGCCCTGCCAATCAGACAGACGGGGATTCATGGCCACAGCTCACCTCTTGCTGAACGACAGCGTGACTTCACCCAAGCGAAAACCAAACTTGCTCATAGCGGCTTTGTTGAGCATGACCTTGTCTGTCACCAGGTACATCCAGTCGTCAAACTGCACTTCATAGACTTTGCCATCCACGGGCAACGCCATGGTGTAAGTCCAGTTGAACGCGTTGCCGCTTTGTTTGCCATCGGCCTGCCCCACCACGTCGTCGGCTCGGCCGGTGTAACTGCCAGGGCCCAAACGCTTGAGGCGCCAGATGCGTTTTTGCGTTGTGCCATCGGAGTAGATGAAGTCTTCGTCAAGCACGCCGTCATCACCCTTCCAACTGCCGTTCATGGCCACGGTGAAGCGTTTCACAACTTTTCCGGATCGGTCGGTGAACACCCCATAGGCGTCCAGCGTGCCGTTGAAGTAGTCGCGCAGTTCCAGCACGGGTTTCTCGGCGGCATAGTCGATGATGTTTTGCGTACTGCTGCACCCAGCCAAAGTGGCCAAGACAGCGGCCGCTGCCAACGCGGTTAATGCGCTTTTTTTGAGTTTCCAGGAAAATACCTGCAAAGCGCTGGGAAATGTCTTGTTCGAGTTCAAGGTGCTTCCTTTGTTTGTTCGGGTTTGATGATGAGCAGGTACAAGGCCAAGGCCGCCATCGCCTTGAGCAGGCAGGGCATCGCACAATAAGTCCAACTCAAGGCTTCCAGCGCAGCGGTGTCGCGGGCACCCGGCGCATAACCAAACCAATGCAGCAGCGGCAAAGTCACGCCAGCCGCTAGCGCGAGGTTCAGTTTTGCAGTGAAGTTCCACCAGCCAAAGTAGGCGCCCTCAGCCATGCCACGGTGGTTGGCCCGCCCAATGACGCCAGCCAGCAGGGCGCCGGGCAAGGCCAGATCGCTGCCTAACGCAACGCCTGACAGAACACAAACCACGACAAAGGGCCAGGCGTCGCCAGCGCCCATCTGGAAGGCCCAGAAGAACACTGCAATGGCCAGCGCCATGCCAAGCAACCAGCTCTGCGCCAACCCAAACCGCTTCACTGCCGCCAGCCACAAAGGCATGGACAAAGCCGCAGCGACAAAGTAACTTCCCAAAAACAATGGTTGAATGGATTCAGGCGCCTGCAAACGGTCCTGAACAAAAAACAAAACCAAAGCAGCCGGCACGGCGCTGGCAATCCCGTTGATTGAAAACACCAAAATCAACCGGCGAAACGCAGCTTCCCGCCAAGGCCGCCACATGTCGTCCGCGCCCACAGCGGCGGGTTGCGGTGCGGGACGCAATGCCGTGCGCCACGCCATCCATCCAATCAAAAGGCCCAGGACAAAAAGTGCCACCATGCTGCCCAGCCCCGCCAAGGCGGGCAACACCGAAGCCATCACCACACCTGCCAACCCCAGGCCTTCGCGCCAGGCGACGATGCGACTGCGCACCATCTCATTGCCGCCCAACATGGCGCCCCAGGACTGGTGCGCCACCGACAAAGCGCTGAACGCTGCATACGTCAGCACCAGCAGGCCCGACGCCCACCAAAGCAGCGCCTGCGGCTCTTTTGCCGGCGGAAAAAACAGCAAGGTGAAACCCACCGCCAGCAGCAATGCGGCACCGGCGCCAAAGCCAAGAACCGAGTCAAGCGAGCGCCCGAACAGACGGTCACACCAACGGCCCAGCATCGGGTCAATCACCGCATCGAAAAGGCGGGCGCCCAACAAAATGCCCCCCAGGGTTGACAACCCGATGCCAAATTCACGCGCGTACAGATTGGGCAGCAGCACATACAGAGGCAAAGCGCAGAACGCCAACGGGAACCCCAACAGGCCGTACCTCACACCGTCTTGCAGGCGCCATTTCAGCAAGCCATCGGCAGGCCCATTCATGGTTTGACCAGCGACAACAGTTCGCGCCGCATTGCGGGTTCGGAGGTGGCATCGGCCAACCAGATGCCAAAAAACAGCCGGGCGAACTCTGCATCCAGAATCGCCTTGTAGGGCTTGCCGTTGACCAGAAAACTCGCCCCCTGCCCTGGCCGATGCACCTCGGTAATGCGGTCGCCTGGCTTCACATCCGGAATCGCATCTCGCAGTTGGCGTTCCCATGCTGCCGCCTTGTCGGTTGGAATCTGCCGCTGGCGGCCCATTTCCCCAAGTGAACGTTTGGCGATGTCGTCACCGGAAAAACTGCGCAGGTAGGCCAGGTCGAGCGCAAAGTCATGGTCTTGAAACGTGTCGGCCTTGAAACCAGGCGCCACCCATAGGGTTGCGTCGTAGATTTGAAAGCCCCAGACACTCAGGCGCGCCCGACCAGCCAGAAGGGCTTCAGGCAACACCGCCCGCACTTCTGCAGGCAAGGTGGCTGCCGCTTTGTCGGCCTGTGCAAACACCGAAGGCGCCATGGGCGCCGCCCCCACCGCAAACAAAGCACTAAAGGCCGCCACGACAAGTTTCATGCCGGCGGCTTTTGCAAGGTGAACTGGATCACATCGATATCGCCGCCGTCAAAAGCGGCTTCGCAGTAACACAGGTAAAACTCCCAGATGCGGATGAACCGCTGGTCAAATCCGAGCGCCGCTACCGCCTGCAAGTTGGCAGAAAACGCTTGCCGCCAGCGGCGCAAGGTCTCGGCGTAATCTGCGCCAAAACCAAGTTCATCGACCACGCACAGGCCGGCCATTTCTGCCTGCCTGCGAAACTCACTGGGGCTAGGCAGGCAGCCTCCCGGAAAGATGTATTGCTGGATGAAGTCGGTAGATTTCACATACCTGTCAAATAGGGCTTCGTCGATCACAATGCTCTGCAAACAGGCGCGCGCACCAGGTTTGAGCAGGCGAGCGACGGTCGCGAAGTATTGCGGCCAATAGGTCTGCCCGACGGCCTCGACCATTTCGATCGAGCAGATGGCGTCGAAGGGCGCGTCTGAAATATCGCGGTAGTCCTGGAGCCGAAGTTCAGCAACCGCGCCATGCGTGCCATCAACTGCGCTACCGTCAAACTTTGGCCGAGGCCCCTCTGCGAGGCGCGATTGGGCATAGGCCAATTGCTCGGAACTCAGCGTCACGCCCACCACATTGGCACCAAAATCATCGCGCGCCATGTGGGCCAATGCGCCCCAGCCACAACCAATTTCCAGTATTTTGTCGCCGGGTTTTGCACCGGCCTGGCGCAAGGCGCGCGCGACTTTGGCCGCCTGTGCCACATGAAGCGGCTTCTCAAAATCGCCCTGAAACCAGGCGGAGGAATAGTTCATCGTGTCGTCCAGCCACAAGCGGTAAAACGCGTTGCCCAGGTCGTAATGCGCGTGGATGTTCTTTTGGCTGTTGCTTTTGCTGTTGTGGTTCAACAAATGCTTGATGCGGTAAAACAGGCGCCCGGCCCAGGAGCCATGGATGATGTCATCGATTTCGCGCCGATTCACCACAAACAGCTTCAACAGCTCCGTCAAGTTGGGCGTGCTCCAGTCGCCCGCAATGAAACTTTCCGCAAAACCAATGTCACCCGATTTGAGCGCGGCGCTGCAGACGTTCCAGTTGTGCATCACGAGCGTGGCTTCGGGCGATGACACAGATGCCGCGCCGCCAAAACGGTGCCTGTGGCCGTCTGGGAAATGCACGTTCAAGCTGCCCTGGCGCAAACGCTCCAGCAAGCGGATCGCGGTGCGCGCAGCCGCTGGCATGTTTGCGGACGGGGCGGAATTCAGAACGTGGCTGTGGTTCATGGCAAAACAATTTATTGGGACGATGAAGGGGGTGCGCGATTTGGCACTGCGCTGGTCTGGCCGGTGACGAGTTCGCTAGGCGGGCTGGGCTTGGAGAAAAAGGCGACCCGTTTCAGCCACAGTCGCAGCGCCTGCCAATGAATGTGAAACACCACGCCAAAGGTCATCGCAGGGTAACGCCAAAAGGCGTGCCTCAATGCCGCCTGTGTGACGGGCTGCAACGCGCCGCTGATGCTGGTTTGCAGCAACGTGCCGTCGTCGTCTTCGTAGTCGATGCGGGCGACCAGCCTTTGCGCGTCGCGGCGCGCAGTGTCATCACTGCGCATAAAGCGAAACCGGTATTGCCCCCGCACGTCAAAAAAGGGCGATACATGAAACACCTTCTTAGCCAGCAGCTCCTGCCCCCACTGCGGCGCGTCCAGCAAATAGCAGTGGCGCTCGCCGAAGGTGTTGTTGACCTCCACCACAATCGCCCGCAAGGCGCCGCCCTGGTCATCTGGCGCGCGATGGCAATACCAGAAACTCACGGGTTTGAAGGCGTAACCCAACACACGCGGGTAACACAGCAGCCAGGCCTCGCCCGTCGCATCTTTGATGCCCGCGCGGGCCAGCATGTCGTCGATCCACTGCAGCGCACCGCCCTCGGCAGGGCCACGGCCATCGCCGTGATCGCAGTCATGGAAGCTTATAAGCCCAGGCCTGTTGATGGCCAGCGCTTCCCGGCCCAAAGCGGCCTGGTTGCGCAGTGTGCGCATAGGCAGCATCAAAAAATACCCTGGGTAGGAGAACGCATTGACCACCGGGCGCAAACGCTTGTGGCGAACCTCCCCAAAACCCAACATTGGCCGGTTGATTGCAGCGTCGCTCATGCCAATTTCCGGGCGAATTCCGGTTCCGGTTGCTGTTCCCGCTCCTGATCCTGTTGTTGGTTCATTGCCCGGCCCAACACGCCATGTGCCGCAGCAACACCGGCCTTGAGTCCATCCTCATGGAAACCGTAGCCGCACCAGGCGCCGCAGTAAAACGTGCCTTGCCTGCCTTGAAGCCAGGGCATTTGGCGCTGCGCCTTGAGGGCTGGCGCGTCAAACACCGGGTGTGAATAAGCAAACTCTCCCAATGTTTTTTCCGCTGGCATGTCACGCAGCGGGTTCAGGCTGACGATGACACTTTGTTGCCACGGCAAAGGTTGCAGTTTGTTGATCAAGTAATGAAGGCAAACGTCACGCGCAGGGCCACCCTGGCTGACGCCCTCCTCTTGGCGGGCTCCGCCTGCCGTTCCCACGGCTCGCTCGTAATTCCAGGCTGCCCAAGCCGTTCTGCGGCTGGGCAACACGGATTCATCGGTGTGCAACACAGCGCGGTTGGCGTGGTAACGAATCGCACCCAGCGTGCGCACCTCCAGTGGCGACGGCGCTTGGAGCAAGGCCAGTGCTTGCTGCGGATGCACTGCGAAGATGAGCTTGTCGAAATACTCTGCGCCGTTTTTAGTGGTTACGCGCACCCGGCCCGTTTCCCACAAAGGCGCACGTTCGACGGCCAACACCGGTGTATTGAGCCGCTTGTCCGCAATTTGCGCGGTGATCTTGTCCACGTAGTGGCGGGCACCGCCTGTCACTGTCCACCATTGAGGCCGGCCACTTACCTGCAGCAAGCCATGGTTGTGGCAAAACCGGATCAGGGTGGCCACCGGAAACTGCAGCATCTGTTCGGTCGGGCAACTCCAGATGCAGGCCACCATGGGCAGAAAATACCACTCGCGAAATTCTTGGCTGAAACCGTGGCTGTTCAGAAATTCACCCAGTGGCTGGCGCTGCTGGGCGTCGGTGCCGCTATTGGCCAAACGAGTGCACAACTGGTTGAAGCGATTCAGATCACGCAGCATTCTTATAAACCGCCAGCTCAGCAAGTTCCTGCGCTGGGCAAACACGCTGGACAGACTGGTGCCGCTCCATTCCAGTGCCCGGCTGGCATTTTGGTCTTTCACCTGCACCGAAAACGACATCTCAGAAGGCGAAGTATCAACACCCAGCTCGTCAAAAAGCGCGATGAGCCCAGGGTAGGTGCGCAGATTGAAAACCAGGAATCCTGTGTCTACCCCATGCGTCACCGGGCCCGCCGGGCCTGGCAGGGTCACGTCAACCGTGTGGGTATGGCCGCCGAAGTAGTCTGCCGCCTCGTACAAGGTAACGCGAACGCGGCCTTTCCCCTCGCGCAACATGGTGTGCGCTGCCGCCAAGCCAGAAATTCCAGACCCAATGACGGCGACCCTCATAACCAGCCTTTCATCGGCTGGCGCGAACATTCTTGCGCGTTGGGAGATTTGTACCAATTGGTCATTCAACAAACTATACAGTAATATTAAAACCAATAGGTAGTTTATAGTGCCATTGTGGTTATAATTTGACGATGGCAGTCTCTACCAACGTCATCAAAGTCTCTTTCAAAGAGCAAATGCTTCAGGCCCGTGAGGACGCGATCATCAAGTCGGTCAACCGCCTCCTGGCCGACAAAGGTTTCGATGGCATGACCGTCGATGAAGTGGCCGCTGACGTTGGCATTGCCAAAGCCAGCCTGTACCGCCACTTCCCAAGCAAAGAAGACCTCGCCGCTGCGGCGATGGTGTTTGTCATGCGCCGGGCGCAGGCGTTTTTGGGCACTTTGCCGATGTCGGCACAGCCCTTGCAAAACCTGCGTGCCGCCGTACGCTGGATGATGGCCCTCAAACTCGCCGGCGAGATGCCCTCCCTGCCAAGCCAAAACTCCAGCCTGCGTGCTACGCTGATTGCCAACAAAGATTACATGGACGGCCTGGTGCAGGCCAGCGACCTCTTGGGCCGCTGGATCGAAGCGGCGCTAGAGCAAGGCGCGCTAAACCGGAAATTGCCGCCTCTGGCTGTGCTGTACACCCTGTACGCCCGCGCTTGCGACCCGGTGCTCGAATTTCTCAAACTGAGCGGCCAACACAGCGACGAAGAAATCATCGAGCTGGTGTTAAGCACCTGCTTCGACGGGTTGAGCGCCCGCAACTGATTCCATTTCTAAATCATCCGTGCAGGTCGTTGCACTTCCTAGCCGTGCCGAGGTCGGGCCGGAAGCGTTTGAGGTACTCCATCAGCACCATGATGGCGTTCAGCTTGATGGTTTGGGCCTGCTCTTCGGTCAACAAAGAAGCATCAAAGCTATCCCAGGGGATGTCTTTGGCCATGTCCCAACGCACTGCTTCAAGTTGTTTGAAAAGTTCTGGGTAGAGCATGGGTGGGCTGGGCAAAACGGGCAGGGCGTGAAAGGTCTCGAAATTGGACTATATGGTATTAATTATTTCCAAATAGTCCACTAATAACCATTTGGTCTCTGTGGTGGCTGTCAGCGCTCTTCCAAGCCATTGGCGCTTCATCAGCACGCCTGCCGAATCGGGTGCCCTTCATAATTCGCCGATGCGCCTCGAACCAGCCCCGAACCAGAAACCAGCCGAATCCTTTGCCGACCACACCCCCATGATGCAGCAGTACCTGGCGCTCAAGGCCGGGCACCCGGACACCTTGCTGCTGTACCGCATGGGTGACTTTTACGAGCTGTTTTTTGCCGACGCAGAAAAAGCGGCGCGCCTGTTGGACATCACCCTCACGCAACGTGGCCAGTCCGCTGGACAGCCGGTGGTGATGGCCGGCGTGCCGTTTCACTCGGTGGAAACCTACCTCGCGCGTTTGATCAAACTGGGCGAGTCGGTGGCGATTTGTGAGCAGGTGGGCGAAGTCACCGGCAAAGGCCCGGTCGAGCGCAAAGTGGTGCGTGTTGTCACCCCCGGCACGTTGACAGACTCTGAACTGCTCAGCGACAAGACCGAAGCCATGCTGCTGGCCGTGCACCAAGGCCCGCGCAACAGTTGCGGGCTGGCCTGGCTTTGCGTCACCCAAGGCCTGGTGAACCTGGCGGAATGCCCGCTGGATGACCTGGCGACTTGGGTAGCCCGAATCGCGCCGAGCGAGGTCATTTACGGCGCGGGCGCCACGCCAAGTTTTGAAGCGCGGTTGGCGCAAATCAGGCTGCGCCCCGGTGGCACATCGTCAGGCGCGCCGCTGTCGTTAAGCGTGCGCCCCGAGTGGCAATTCGACGCCAAACTTGGCCAAACCCAATTGCTGCAGGCCCTCAATGCCGCCAGCCTCGCCGCCTGGAACGCGCAGGAGCTGCCCTTGGCACACGCCGCCGCCGCTGGCCTGCTCGGTTATGCCGAACACACCCAAGGCCGCGCCCTCACCCACGTGTACGGCGTGCGCGTGCAGCGCGACGATGAACTCATCGGCCTCTCGCCCGTCACACGCCGCAACCTGGAGCTGACGCAAACCCTGCGCGGCGAAGACTCGCCCACGCTTTTCTCGCTTTTGGACACCTGCCAGACCGGCATGGGCAGCCGCCTGTTGAAACATTGGCTGCAGCAACCCGAGCGAGACCGCACAGAGGCTCAAGCGCGCTTGGGCGCGATTGCCGCCTTGCGCGGGGACTCAGCCAACGGCGTGTCCGCCAGCGAAGCCCGCGCGTCAACCGTCGGTTCACCCACCAACGTGTGGCAAAAACTGCGCCTCCAACTCAAGGGCAGCAGCGATGTGGAACGCATCACCGCCCGCATCGCGTTGCAACAAGTGCGCCCACGAGAACTCGTAGGCTTGCAACAGACGCTACAAAAAACTGAGCTGCTTACGCACATTATTCGTGACTTGGAGCCTTATTTAGTTAAAATTTCCGCTGATTTGACGCCCCCCGCCGGTTGCGCCGATTTGCTGGCCCGCGCCATCGCCCCCGAGCCTGCCGCGCTGCTGCGTGACGGTGGTGTCATCGCCAGCGGCTTCGATGCCGAGCTGGACGAACTGCGCGCCATTCAAACAAATTGCGATGGCTTTTTGCTCGACCTGGAAACCCGCGAGCGCGCCCGCACCGGCATCGCCAACCTGCGTGTGCAGTTCAACAAAGTACACGGCTTTTTCATCGAAGTCACGCAAGGCCAGGTTGATAAAGTGCCCGCCGACTACCGCCGCCGCCAAACCCTAAAAAACGCCGAGCGTTTCATCACCCCCGAGCTGAAAACCTTTGAAGACAAAGCCTTGAGCGCACAAGAACGCGCCTTGGCCCGCGAGAAGTGGCTGTATGAACAACTGCTGGAACGCCTGCAAGCCCACGTTCCCGCCCTCATCCGCGTGGCGCGCGCGCTGGCCGCGTTGGACGTGTTGTGCGCCCTGGCAGAACGCTCCCTCACCCTTGACTGGCGCCGGCCGCAGTTCGTGCGCGAGCCGTGCATCGAGATCGAGGCGGGCCGCCACCCGGTTGTGCAGATGCGGCTCAACGAAACATCCAGCGGCAGCTTCATCGCCAACGACACGCGATTGGGGCCTAAGGCGCGCATGCAGATCATCACCGGCCCCAACATGGGCGGCAAATCAACCTACATGCGGCAGATCGCCGTGATCGTGCTCTTGGCCAGCATCGGCAGTTACGTGCCCGCCGCCGCCTGCCGCCTCGGCCCGATTGACGCCATCCACACCCGCATTGGCGCAGCGGACGACCTGGCCAACGCGCAATCGACCTTCATGTTGGAGATGGTCGAAGCCGCGCAGATTCTGCACACCGCCACCGCGAATTCACTGGTGTTGATGGACGAAATCGGCCGTGGCACCTCGACCTTTGACGGCCTCGCCCTCGCAGGCGCCATCGCCAGCCAACTGCACGACAAAACCAAAGCCTTCACCCTGTTTGCCACCCACTACTTTGAGCTGACCGAGTTCCCGGCCAAGCACCACCAAGCGGTCAACGTGCACGTGAGCGCTGTCGAGTCGGGGCAAGACGTCGTCTTTTTGCACCAGATCGAACCCGGCCCGGCCAGCAAGAGTTACGGCATCCAGGTCGCGCGCCTGGCAGGCATGCCCGCCGCGCTGGTACACCAAGCGCGGCAAACCTTGAACGCGCTGGAGGCGCAGGCGATGGACGCCCGCGCGCAGGTCGATTTGTTCGCGCCGCCACCTGCTGTGGAGCCCGCCCCCGCAAGCGCCGTGGACAAAGCCCTTTCCAGCATTGACCCGGATGCCTTAAGCCCGCGTGATGCGCTTGAGGCTGTGTACCGGCTCAAGAAACTATCGCTCGACCGTTGAAATTTGCATAGAGAAATATTTTCTCTATTAATCTACAATTCGCGTACGGGAAAAAATGAACAGCCCAAGGAAGAGGTAAGCGATGAAAAAACAAACTGCCCGCCTGCAATCCGTTGTGGCGAAGAAACCGATGACGCTGAGCGCCACCTATTCAGATGGCCGTGTGCTGGAGGTTGATGTATCCAGCCTTGCCAAGCGCTTGAAGGCATTTGCGCCATTGGAAAGCTGGAAGGAATTTGCAAGCGCCAAAGTCACCGACTTCGGCTGGACGCTGGAGTGGAAGTGCGGCGCATCCCTTGACTCTGACCGCCTGATAGAGATGGCGTTGGAACAATCCGGTCTGGTTGAAAACGTGCATTTCCGGCATTGGCAAGACGCCCATCAGCTCAGCCTCACCGATGCCGCCCGCGCGATTGGTTTGACGCGCCGCACTGTCAGCCAGTACCGCACAGGTGCGCGGCCCGTTCCGCGCATTGTGGGCCTGGCCTGCAAGGGCTGGGAAGTTGAGCACGGCATGAACGCGGACTTAACTCAGCCTGCCGTCGGATGACCCCCCAATCCTTCATCCAGCAATGGGGTGCGCCCGGCGGCGTGCCGGGGCCTGCTTATGCGCTCAATGAAGAGCACGGCGCGCAGAGCCATTTTCTGGACTTGTGCGAGCTGCTGGGCGTGCCCAAACCGGGCAGCGTCGAGGGTTACAAGTTTGAAGAAAAAGGCCAGGTCATTGGCGAGAAGACGGGTTACGCCGACGTGTTTTTGCCTGGCGTCTTTGCCTGGGAGAACAAGGCCCCCGGCAAAAACCTCGACACCGCGCTCAAGCAACTGCTGACTTACAGCCTGGCGCTGGCCAACCCGCCGCTTTTGGTGGTGTCTGACCGGCTCAAAATCCGCATCCACACGCGGTTTGAGGGTTACCCGAGCGAGACGCACGTCGTCTCGCTGGAAGAATTGGACCAACCGGAAAAACTCGCGCTGTTGCGCCGCGTGTGGATTGCTCCCGAAAGTTTCAAGCCCAAAAAAACCAGCCGCGACATCACCGAAGCCGCCGCCCGAAGTTTCGCCCTACTTGCCGAGGGCCTGCGCCGCCGCAACGTCAAACCTGACGACAGCAGCGACGCCATTGAAACCCGCGCCAACCAGGTGGCGCACTTCCTCACGCAGTGCCTGTTCTGCTTTTTCGCCGAAGACGTGGGCCTGTTGCCGGGGCGCATGTTTGAGCGCCTGGTGGTCAACAGGAAGCTGACCGCCGAGCGGCTGAACGAGGGTCTGCGCGACCTGTTCCACGCCATGCAGAGCGGCGGCATGTTTGGCGCGGACGACATTCCGTGGTTCAACGGCGGCCTGTTCGGGGTGGTCAATGTGCCGGCCCTGAGCATCCTGGACGTGACCGAGCTGCGCAACGCCGCCGCGCTGAACTGGTCGGCGATTGACGTGTCGATTTTTGGCACCCTGTTCGAGCGCGGCCTGGACCCGGCCAAACGCAGCCAATTGGGCGCGCATTACACCGACCCGGCCACCATCATGCGCATCGTCACGCCCGTGGTCGAGCGGCCGTTGCTGCAAATTTGGGATGAGACGCGGCTTCACATCGAGGGTTTGCTCGCGGGCAGCAAGAAAAAAGCCAGCGCCGCCCTCAAGTTGCCGGGGCGGCGAAAAGCCGATGCGTCGCCAGGGGACAAAAATTACCAGGCAGCGCAAGTGGCGTTCAGAAGTTGGCTGGACGATTTGGCCGCCTACCGCATCCTCGACCCGGCCTGTGGCAGCGGCAACTTTCTGTTCTTGGGCTTGAAGACGCTCAAAGACGTGGAGCACCGCAGCCACATTGACGCGCACGCGCTCGGCCTGGAGCGCGAGGCCGAGTTGGTCACCGGCCCGCACAACATGCTGGGCATCGAGCTGAACGAATACGCCGCCGAGCTGGCCCGCGTCACCGTCTGGATCGGCGAGTTGCAGTGGCGCATGGCGCATGGGTATGAGTTCAAGACAAACCCGGTTTTGGAACAGTTGGACCATATTGAGTGCCGGGATGCGTTGTTGGCGTGGGAAGCCCAAGCCGTCAGCTCCCAGGCGCGGGCGGGGCAGATGCTTGAGCCTCATACGCTACGCTTTTTGAAATCGGCTCAATCCTCCGCCCCACCCACGCCTGGGAGCGGGGATTTGGATTCTGCTGTGATTGAAAAGCCCGCTCGGCCCGTGGCGGTGGAAGCCCAATGGCCAAAAGCCAGCGTGGTGATTGGGAATCCGCCGTTCTTAGGGGACAAGAAGATGCGCTCGGAGTTAGGTGATGCCTACACCGAAACCTTGCGCAAGGTGTATGAAGGTCGTGTCCCCGGTGGCGCGGACTTGGTGTGTTACTGGTTTGAAAAGGCGCGCACGGCGATTGAGAAACACGGACTTGGCGCAGCGGGACTGGTGGCGACCAACTCGATTCGCGGTGGGAAAAACCGGGCTGTGCTCGATGCAATTTCGAAGACGACTCGAATCTACGAGGCTTGGAGTGACGAGGGTTGGGTGAACGACGGTGCGGCAGTACGGGTATCGCTTATCGCATTTGGGCATGCTGCGACGTCAGCAACTTTGGACGGCAAAGAAGTAGCCGCAATACATTCCGATTTAACCGCAGCAACCGAAAAAACCAATTCCCTTGATCTGTCGCTCGCACGCTCGCTAAACAAATCCGGCACCAGTTTCATCGGTACTCAAAAAGGTGGTCACTTTGACATCACTGATTCGCTCGCTTTCGAATGGCTCAATCAGCCGAATCCACATGGGCTGTCAAATTCAAAGGTTTTGGCACCCTGGATTAATGGTCTGGACATAACACGGCGGCCAAACAAGTTGTGGATCGTCGATTTCGGCACCCGCACTGAAAGTGATGCAGCATTGTTTGAAGCACCGTGGGCATATTGCCAGCGCGTCGTAAAGATGACAAGAGTTGGCAATCGAGAAGGTCGAACCGGCGAACGTTGGTGGCTGCTTCAGAGGGCAAGGCCCGAAATGAAGCTGGCAATCAAACCGATTGAGCGCTATTTGGCTACCGCACGTGTCTCAAAGTACCGCCTATTTAAATGGCAACCCGCGCCGGTAATTGCAGACTCACAAGTTGTGGTTTTCTCTCGCGCCGACGACACCACCTTCGGCATCCTGCACAGTCGCTTCCACGAACTCTGGTCGCTGCGCATGTGTACGTGGCTGGGCGTAGGCAACGACCCGCGTTACACCCCCACAACCTGCTTCGAAACCTTCCCCTTCCCTGCGGGCCTCACCCCCGCTGACACCGCGCACCAGCAAACCGAAACCCTGGACACAGGCGCTCAAATCCCCGCCGGTCTCGAACAAAGCAGCCTGACCCCGCAGCCTCAAAACAAGACCTGCAACTAGGCGGGTGTGGGGCGGACGTTGGGGGCGATTTTAAAAAGCGAAGCTTATGAGCCCCCAGCGTTCGCCCCGCTCCCGTCTGGGCAGAGCGCAGCGGCGTCAACCGGCGGCAGGCAAGCTGAACCCGGCCTTCGGCAATTGGCAATCAACATCGCCAACGCCGCCAAACACCTCAACGACCTGCGCAACAACTGGCTCAACCCGCCCGAGTGGACGCATCGGGTGCCGGAAGTCATCCCGCTGGGCATGGACGCCTCACCCTACCCCGACCGCATCGAGCCCAAGCCCGGCATCAGCGAGGCGGATGTGAAGGCGCTGCAAAAACGCACGCTCACCAACCTCTACAACCTGCGCCCGCAGTGGCTGGCCCACGCCCACGAACAGCTCGACCTGGCCGTCGCCGCCGCCTACGGCTGGGCCGACTACAGCGCCGCCATGCCCGACGACGAAATCCTCAAGCGCCTGCTGGCGCTGAATCTGGCGCGGGCTGCGACCAATACATGATTGGCAAAACGCCCCTGCCTGTGCTATCTTTCATCCATGAGCACCATCACCTTGGACGAGGTCTTCCAGCTGCCAGCGCAGGAGCGGCTGCGCATTGCTTCGGCGCTGTGGGACAGCGCGGCCAACCAGCCTGAGGCCTTTGGCTTGACGCCCGAGCAGGAAGATGAGCTGGATGCCCGATATGCGGATTACCTGGCCGATCCTTCCAATGGCGAACCCTGGCAAGCGGTGAAGTCGCAGATCCTGCAAAGCCGGTGAGTTTTCAGCTGCTTGTCCGGCCACCGGCCAAGGCCGACCTGCGCGAGTCATTCGCGTGGTGCGAGGAACAAAGAGCGGGCCTTATTCCATTTCCATTTCAATCGGACAGGTTGTTGCACCTCCTAGCCGTGCTTGAGCACTGTCGTCGTCGGTGCGCCTACTCTCCGATTGAAATGGAAATGGAATTAGCACGGAGTTCCTTGACGCGGTGGAACGGAAAGTGGCGCAAATCGCATCACATCCCCAGCGGTTTCCGGTCGCGCGCAAGGCCACCCGCCGGGCGATTGTCTTGCGGTTTCCCTACAGCGTGTTTTATGTTGTGGATGGCGCAATGATCTCCGTGCTCGCGGTCATGCACCATGCCCGCTCGCCTGCGCACAGGTTGTCTAGAAGTTGATTTTTTGCTATAATTAATATAGCATAATCTCCATATTTCACGTGACTTAAGCGCAAAAAAAGCCTAAAAT
This sequence comes from Rhodoferax sp., assembly GCA_031428695.1. Classification (GTDB taxonomy): domain Bacteria; phylum Pseudomonadota; class Gammaproteobacteria; order Burkholderiales; family Burkholderiaceae_C; genus JANYCG01. Next base: position 25,211 of record JANOYE010000035.1, read on the forward strand.
TTTCTAAAATTGGCCTGAATGCCGTATTTGTTAATATTCATGTTAATTATTTTCCAAAAATGCCTTTGATCATCTTCTCTCACGCCAACAGCTTTCCGGCCAGCACCTACCGCGTGTTGTTCCGCAGCCTGCGTTCACGCGGCTTCACGGTGAAGGCGATTGACAAGCTGGGGCACGACCCGGCTTACCCGGTCACAGACAACTGGCCGCATCTGGCCAAACAGGTGGCGGATTTTGCTGCGGCGGAGATTGAAAAGGCCGGTGAACCCGCGTATTTGGTGGGCCATTCGCTGGGCGGGTTTTTGAGCATCATGGTCGCAGCACGGCACCCGGCGCTGGGCGGCCATGGCGTCAAAGGTGTGTTGCTGCTGGATTCGCCACTGGTCAGCGGCTGGAAGGCGGCGGCGGTGTCAGTCGCAAAACGCACACCTTTGTTTGAGTCGATGTCGCCCGCACGCATCAGCAAGACGCGGCGCAACAGCTGGCCTTCGCGCCAGGCGGCGTTGGCGATGTTCCAGGCTAAAAAAGCCTTTGCCTGCTGGGAGCCGCAGGTGCTCAAAGACTACATTGACCACGGCATGGTGATGGAACATGGCAAGGATCACAGCAAGCTGGTGCTGGGTTTCAGCCGCGAGATCGAGACCGCCATTTACAACACCTTGCCGCACAACCTGGAGCGCCTGGTGAAGCGCCACCCGTTGCAGTGCCCGGTGGCCTTCATCGGCGGCACACGTTCGCGCGAGATGAAACAAGTGGGCATGGCGTTGACTGAAAAACTCGCCAAAGGCCGCGTCACGATGGTTGAAGGCAGCCACCTGTTTCCGATGGAGCATCCGCTGGAAACAGCAGTCGCCATTCAGCAGGCGATTCTCGCCATGCCCGAATAATTTAGATCAATCACGCTTGCAGGTCACGAAAAACATTCGTAGGCAGCTCCTGTAAATATAGCGACTGCAGAGCTGACTTTGCCGTCAAGCCGCCCACTTCACCGTGCCGCTCCACGCCGTGGCCAGCACGATCAGCCCAAACGCGATGCGGTAATAGGCAAAACCGACAAAGCTGTGCGTCGAGATGAATTTCAGCAGCCAGCGGATGCACCACCAGGCGCTGATGAACGACACGATGAGGCCGACGGCGAACATTGGCAGGTCGGCCATCGACAACAGCGCCCGCTCCTTGTAGAGGCTGTAGGCACCGGCGCCGATGAGCGTGGGGATCGCCAGGTAAAACGAAAAGTCGGTCGCCGCTTTGCGCGAAAGCCCCAGGAACATGCCGCCAATGATGGTCGCGCCGCTGCGGCTGGTGCCGGGGATCATCGCCAGGCATTGGATGAGGCCGACTTTCAGCGCGTCCATCGCGCTCATCTGCTCAACGGCCTGGATGCGCGGGCCCGGCAAGGCGTCGCCCGCCATGAAGGCCTTGGTCGAATTCTCCTGCGCCAACTGCTCGCGTTTGTAACGCGCCTCGGCCCACAAAATGATGAATCCGCCAATGATGAAGGTGCTGGCGACCACAACGGGCGTGAACAGGTTCGCCTTGATCGCCTTGCCGAACAAGAGGCCCAGCACCACGGCGGGGATAAACGCGATCAACACGTTCAAAGCAAACTGCTGCGCTTTTTTGTCACTCGGCAGCGCAACGAGTGTGGCGCGGATTTTTTGCCAATAAACCAGAATCACCGCGAAGATGGCGCCAGTCTGGATGGCGATGTCAAACACCTTGCC
>JANOYE010000036.1:0-7567 GCA_031428695.1 Rhodoferax sp.
GCTGGCCTGGGCGGCGCGTTGCAGTTGCCGCGCGAGCCAGCCACGCTGCAAATGGATATGGCGGTGGTGGTCGAGACGTTTGTGGTGGTGGTCACCGGCGGCTTGGGCAGCATTGGCGGCGCGTTCATCGCGGCGGTGTTGATTGGCCTGATCCACGCCTTTGGCACGACCTATTTTCCCGAGTCCACACTGGTGCTGGTGTTCTTGACGATGGCAGCGGTGCTGGCGCTCAAGCCGCTGGGGCTGATGGGTCGCGCACAGGATGCCGGGCCAAAGGAGATCGCGCAGAAGTTCAATCTGTGGCCCGCCAGCCGCCAGGGCACAGTGGCCGTTTACGGTGTTTTTTTGGCGCTGTTTGGCGCGGCCTGGTTCGCGGGCGACTACTGGCGCTCACTTGCCGCAGATGCGTTGATTTTGATGATTTTCGGCATCAGCCTACAGGCGGTGATGGCGCTGGGCGGCCTGGTTAGTTTTGGCCACGCCGCGTTTTTTGCGTTGGGCGCGTATGGCACGGCGCTGGCGCATGTGAACTGGGGCGTCTCGTTGCCACTGGCGTTGGCGGCGGGCTGCGGCCTGGCGCTGGCGGTGGCGGCGGTTTTTGGCGGGCTGGTGGTGCGCAGCGGCGGCGTTTATTTGGCGATGTTGTCGCTGGCGCTGGCGCAAATTGTGTGGGCAGCGGCCTCGCAGTGGGCAAAGATCACCGGCGGTGACAACGGTGTGATTGGCCTGGCGCTGGTGGTGCCGGAAATCCGCTGGGTTTTCTCCTTGGTGTTGGTGGTGGTCGCGCTGGTGGCCGTGGCTGCGTTGCGCCGTCTAAGCCGGTCGGGTTTTGGCGCGGCGCTGCAAGCGGTGCGTGATGTGCCACAACGCGGGGCAGCCAGTGGTTTGAATGTGAGCTGGATCAAATACCGCATCTTCGTGGAGAGCGCCGTGTTGGCGGGTTTGGCGGGCGGGCTTTTCGCGGCGCACAAGGGTGCGGTGTTTCCCTCGGCGGCCAGTGTTTCGACTTCGGTAGACGCGCTCTTGGTTGTGCTGCTAGGCGGCGTTCACCAATGGTGGGGCGTGGCCGCGGGCAGTGTGGTGTTGACCTGGGCCAGCGCGGAGCTGGGCCGCAGTTTTGACTATTGGCGCGGCGCCTTGGGCCTGTTTGTGATGGCGATCATGGTGGCAGCGCCCTCTGGGCTGCTGGGATTGTTGGGGGCCAGAGTGAATGCGAAGGCGAGTGTGAAGACGACCGCGAAGCCAAACGCCCAGGCGCAGCCATGACCTTGCAGGTGCAGCAACTGGTCAAACACTTTGATGGCGTCAAAGCAGTCAAGGGCGTGAGTTTTGAGGTGAACCCAGGGGAATGTGTGGCCCTCATCGGGCCCAACGGCGCGGGCAAATCCACCTGTTTTGCCTGCATCGCCGGGCAACACCCGCTCACCTCAGGCCAGGTGAGCTGGAACGGGCAGCGCATTGACACGTGGCCGGTGCAAAAACGCCTGCACGCCGGGGTGGCGCGCACGTTTCAAATGGCGCAAACTTTTGAGGCGCTTACAGTGCTACAAAATGTGCAGCTGGCACTGAGCCCCGGCAGGGGGTTGTCGGCCTGGAAACCCATTGACGCGCGGGAGCCTGGAGCGGCGAGGGCCTTGTTAGAGCGGCTGGGTTTGTTGCCGCTGGCCGATAGGGATGCTTCAGGTTTGCCTTATGGCGCGAAGAAACGGCTGGAGCTGGCCATTGCCTTGGCGGGAATTCAGGGCAATGTCGCTGGGAAAAAATCTGGGACAACCGGGACAACCGGGACAACCGGGCTGAGCGAGTCGCCCCGTTTGTTGCTGCTCGACGAACCCGCTGCGGGCCTGGCAGGTGCTGAACGCGCGCAGTTGATGCAGCAGGTCAAGGCGCTGACGAGATCGGCTGGATCGTCGGCTCAAACACCGAAATCGCCAGAGTCAAACCTCGCCGTGCTCTACACCGAGCACAACATGGACGCCGTGTTTGGTGTTGCCGACCGCGTGTTGGTGTTGATCGACGGTCAACTCGCCGCCAACGGCACGCCCGAGGAGATTGCCAAAAATGACACCGTGCGCAGCCGGTACCTGGGCCGGGGCTTCCATGCTTGAAGTCAAAAACCTCAATGCCTGGTGGGGCGCGGCGCAGGCTTTGTTTGATGTGTCATTAGCCGTGAATGCGGGCGAACTGGTGGTGTTGCAGGGCCTCAACGGCGCGGGCAAATCAACACTTCTTCAAGCCATTATGGGCATTGGGTCTCGTGTAACGGGCGTAGTAAGCTACGAAAAAAATAGCATTCAGGATTGGCCCGCGCATCGCCGCGCGCAGGCGGGCCTCGGTTACGTGGCAGAAGACCGGCGCTTGTTTGCCGGGCTCACCGTGCAGGAGAACCTGCTCATCGCGGCTCGCGGCGACAAGACAGGCAATCTCGAAAAAATGCTGGCAATTTTCCCCGCGCTGAAGACCATGCTGTCCCGTCGTGCCAGCCAGATGAGCGGTGGCGAGCAGCAAATGCTGGCCATTGCCCGCACCTTGATGTCTTCGCCCAAACTTCTGTTATTGGATGAGCCGTGTGAAGGCATCGCGCCAGTGCTGGTCGATGCCATCGCCGAGGCGCTGCTGACGCTTAAGGCCCAAGGCATGCCGATGCTGGTGGCCGAGCAGAACCAAATCCTCGCCAGCCGCGCCGACCGGGTTATGACACTGGTCGCTGGCCAGGTGGCGATCTAGAAATATCCACTAATTAATATCCACTAATTGCTACCAACTCGAATATTGGTAGCAGTGCGAATTGGTTTAATTGGCAATTTGGTGGCAAAATAGCGACCAGAAAGGTGCATTTCATGCAGATAGCCCAAAAAGTCTCCATCTCCCTCGACCCGTCGATGATTGGCTTCATGCAAGGGTACGTCAAGCGCAACCACCTCAAAAGCCGCTCGTCCGTCATCCACCACGCGCTTCGACTCCTGGAGCAAACCGAAAAAGAGCGCGAGCTGGAAACCGCTTACCGCCAAAGCGCCCCCAGCGATTTGATGGTGGCGCAGGAGTTTGGCTCCACCACGGGTGACGGCTTGGCGGACGAAGCCTGGTGAACGCCGGCACCCCGCGCAGCCGCCAGGGCGCGCGCCCATGAAACGCGGCGACATCTTCTTCGCCGCGCTTGACCTCACGCGCGGCTCAGAGGTGCCGAAAACCCGCCCCGTCATCATCGTCAGCAATGATGTGGCCAACCGCGCCAGCAGCCTCGTCACCGTGGTGCCGATGACGTCCAACGTCACCCGCGTCTTTCCGTTCGAAGTGGCGGTGGCCGCGAAGGACTCGGGCCTGGGCAAAGACGGCAAAGCCATGGCCCAGCAGGTGCGCACCATTGGCAAAGCCCGGCTGGGCAGTTTGCGCCGGGGGGCGTTGTCTGCGCCTAAACTGCAAGCCCTTGACAACGCACTGCGCCTGCATTTGGCGCTTTGAACTTCAAACACCATGATTATTTCGAGCCTGCTCGACACCGACCTCTACAAGTTCACCATGATGCAGGTGGTGCTGCACCAGTTTCCGGGCGCGCAGGTCGAGTACAAATTCAAATGCCGCAATTCGGGCCTGGCGCCGGATGGCACAGCGCAGCCGGTGATCAATTTGGCGGCGCATGTGAACGAAATACGCGACGAAATCCGCGCCCTGTGCCGCCTTCATTTTCAAGACGCCGAGCTGGCGTACCTGCGCTCGATGCGTTTCATCAAGAGCGATTTTGTCGATTTTCTCGGGCTCTTCAAGCTCAATGAAAAGTACATCACCGTCATGCCGCTGCCCTCGGGCGAGATCGAGATCGGCATCCAGGGCCCGTGGCTGCACACGATTCTGTTCGAGATACCGGTGTTGGCCATCGTCAATGAGGTGTACTTTCGCAACACGCAGAAGGTGCCGGATTTTGTCGAAGGCCGCCGCCGCCTCGATGTGAAGATAGCGCAGCTGCGTGGCGAAGGCCTGGCCGATTTGAAAATTGCCGACTACGGCACGCGCCGACGCTTCTCGCGCGCCTGGCAAGACGAGGTGCTGCGCGTGCTCTCTGCGCGCCTTGGCACCAGCCAAAGCCCTGGCCAGTTGAGCGGCCTGCAAGGCCAGTTGGCCGGCACCAGCAATGTGCTTCTGGCCATGAAACTTGGCCTCACGCCCCTGGGCACGATGGCGCACGAGTACCTGCAAGCGGCGCAGGCCCTGGGCCCGCGCCTTCGTGACAGCCAGGTGTTTGGGTTTGAATCGTGGGCCAAGGAATACCGTGGCGACTTAGGCATTGCGCTCTCAGACGTGTACGGCATGAGCGCCTTCCTGCGCGACTTCGACATGTATTTCTGCAAACTCTTCGACGGTGCGCGCCACGACAGCGGCGACCCGTTCCATTGGGGCGAACGCATGATCGCCCACTACTTGAAGAACCGCGTAGACCCGCTGACCAAAATTTTGATCTTCAGCGACGGCCTGACTGTGCCGCGCACGATTGACCTCTACAACCAGTTCAAGGGCCGTGCGCAGTTGGCCTTTGGCATCGGCACCAACCTCACCAACGACCTGGGTTACGAGCCGCTGCAAATCGTCATCAAGATGGTGCGCTGCAACGGCCAGCCGGTGGCGAAGTTGTCTGACACACCTTCGAAGAACATGTGTGATGATGAAAAATACCTGGCCTACCTGCGCCAGGTGTTCGAAATCGCCACTTAAGTTTTTCAGCAAACACCCATGAAACATTTCCGTTGGCAAATCTGCCTCGCCTTCCTGCTTTTGCCTGCCGTTTCCCAGGGCGCGGAGATCAACGGCAGCCAAATGTCTACATTTTGGGGTGTTCCCTTTGTGGGCATCTTGTTGTCGATCGCGCTGTGCCCCTTGCTGACGCCGGTTTTTTGGCACCACCATTTCGGCAAGGTGTCGGCGGCGTGGGCCTTGGCGTTTCTGTTGCCCTTTGCATTGGTTTTCGGATGGGGGGCGATGTCCGCCAGCCTGGTGCACGCCCTGACGGCGGAATACATCCCTTTCATCATTCTGCTGACGGCGCTTTTCACGGTGGCCGGGGGCATCTTCATTCGCGGCAATTTGCATGGCAGCCCGCAGCTCAATGCCGGCATCCTGGCCCTGGGCGCGGTGCTGGCCAGTGTGATGGGCACCACTGGTGCCTCCATGCTGATGATTCGCCCGCTGATCCGGGCCAATGACAACCGGAAACACGCGGCCCATATTGTTGTGTTTTTTATTTTCATTGTGTCCAACGCAGGCGGTTCGCTCACGCCGCTGGGCGACCCACCTTTGTTTCTGGGTTTTCTCAAGGGGGTCGATTTTTTCTGGACGATTTGCCATATTTTTCCGGAAACCCTGTTTTTGGTCGGCTCGCTGCTGGCCATCTTCTTTGTGCTGGATCGCTGGTATTACCGCAAAGAAGGCGTGTTGCCGCCAGACCCGACGCCGGACACGCCGCGTTTCGGCATTGAAGGCGCGGTGAATTTCTGGCTCCTGGGTGTCGTGGTGGCGCTGGTATTGATGAGCGGCCTGTGGAAGCCGGGCCTGTCGTTCAACCTGGCGGGCACTGACATTGGTTTGCCCGGTTTGCTGCGTGATGCCGGCCTGATTGTGGTGACTTTGGTGTCCCTGGCAATCACGTCAAATAAAGTGCGCACTGACAACCAGTTCGCTTGGGGGCCGATGCAGGAAGTGGCCAAATTGTTCGCCGGCATTTTCCTGACCATCATCCCCGTGATTGCCATGCTGCGCGCGGGTGTGCAGGGGCCGTTTGCAGCGATTGTGTCGGCCGTGACCCGCCCCGATGGCCAGCCTGACCCGGCCATGTACTTCTGGGCCACGGGCCTGCTCAGCACTTTTCTGGACAACGCGCCAACTTACCTGGTGTTTTTCAACACGGCTGGCGGCAACCCGGCGGTCTTGATGACCAGTTTGGCCACAACGCTGGCCGCCATCTCGGCGGGCTCGGTATTCATGGGCGCCAACAGCTACATCGGTAACGCCCCCAACCTGATGGTCAAAGCCATTGCGGAGGAGCGTGGCGTGAAAATGCCCAGCTTTTTTGGCTACATGGCGTGGTCTTGCGGGGTGTTGATTCCGCTTTTTGTGATCATGACTTTTATTTGGTTTAGATAGAACTATGAAATTCGTTTATTATTAAGTTTTTACATAATTGTGACTTATTAATGACTAATTACTGTTTATTATTAATAGCAAAGTATTTAATTAATTCGTGACTTAATATTTCAATAAATTTACTAACATGAGTCTTAAAAAAATACTTATCGCCCGAGCCAACTTTCCAGAAATTTTGGCCAAACTCGAACAACACTTCGAGGTTGAATCCAACCAGGCCGACGTGTTGTGGAGCAAGGCCGAACTCATCCAGAAGCTGCAAGGAAAAGCGGGCCTCTTCAGCACCAGCGGCGAGCCGATGGACGCCGAGGTCATCAAGGCTTGCCCCGAACTGAAAATCTGCGCCAGCATGGCCGTGGGTTACAACAACTTCGACGTGCCAGCGATGACAGCCGCGGGTGTGCTCGCCACCAATGCGCCAGACGTGTTGACAGAAACCACAGCGGACTTCGGTTTTGCCCTGCTGATGGCCACGGCGCGCCGCATTTCAGAAAGCGAGCATTTTCTGCGCGCGGGCCTGTGGCAGAAATGGACGGTAGACCAGTTTGCCGGCGCAGACATCCACAACAGCACGCTGGGCATCATCGGCATGGGCCGCATCGGGCAGGGCATTGCCAAGCGCGGCGCGCTTGGGTTTGGCATGAAGGTGATCTATCACAACCGCTCGCGCCTCGATGCAGCGGCGGAAGGCGCGTGCAAGGCGCATTACGTCAGCAAAGAGGAGCTGCTGCGCACGGCAGACCATGTGGTTTTGGTGTTGCCCTACTCCAAGGAAGCGCACCACACCATCGGCAAGGCGGAGCTGGCATTGATGAAACCCAGCGCCACCTTGGTCAACATCGCACGCGGCGGCATCGTGGACGACGCAGCGCTCGCCGAGGCCCTGCGCAACAAAAAAATCGCGGCGGCGGGCCTGGATGTCTACGAAGGCGAGCCTTCAGTTCACCCCGATTTGCTCACCGTGCCCAATGTCGTGCTCACCCCGCACATCGCTAGCGCGTCCATCCCCACACGCATGGCCATGGCGCATTTGGCGGCCGACAACTTGATCGGGTATTTGCTACAGGGCAAGGCCCTTACGCCTTTGAACGCGCCGTTGAACAAGCCTTTGATTCGCAACTGAATCGCTACAGATTCAGGAGGCCTGCGCAATTCAGCCACGGCGAGGCGAGTCGCCGACTTTCAAGGCCGCACGGCGTAGGGCACGGGCAGCCGCACGCGGGTTTGTCCACCCGCTTGGCCACCCGCTTGGCCACTCGTGCGAACCAACACCACCGCCTGCAACACATTCGGAATCGCCTTGGCCACGTTTTCGATCTGCGTGGTGATCATGTTGTGGTCAAAACTGGTGTAAGCGTCGCCCGCCATGCAGCCTTCAATCGTCACGATGCGCCCCTGCACCGTGGCCCACAGCGATGAATTGACCAGTGGCGAG
>JANOYE010000037.1:0-10295 GCA_031428695.1 Rhodoferax sp.
CCCGTCAGGCGCGAGAACACGAGTTTGAATTCGTCGTCAGTCAGGCTCACCTGGTGCGCCTTGCTGGCGTCTTTCACCGGCATGGTGACGGAATATCCCTTGGCCGGATAAATCGGCAAATGGATGCCCAGCGGTGCGGCATAGATGGGGCTTAACGACCCCATGGCCAGCACATAAGCATCGGCACGCAAGCGCTGGAAACGTCCCTCGCTGTCGGCGGCCTCCACATGGTCCATCTGGCCGTCCACATCACGAAGGGACGTGATGGTGTGGCTCATCAGGAACTTCACGCCCGCCGTTTCACACAGTTTGACCAGCTCGCGCGCGAAGCGGTTGGCATCGCCCGATTCATCTTCGGCGGTGTAAGTGGCACCGGCCAATTGCCCGCGAATATGCGCCAAGGCAGGCTCGAGGCGGATGGCCTCTTCGGCGCTGATCACCTGGCGCTCGCAGCCCAGCGCGCGCATCTGCTCGGCCGGGCCATGGGACGCGTCAAACTCTTTTTGTGAGGTGTAGAAATGCAAAATGCCCTGCGTGCGCTGGTCGTAATGCAGGCCCGTGGTGCGGCGCAGCTCTTGCAGCATGCTGCGGCTGTAGGTGCCCAGGCGCACGATCTGTTCAATGTTGTGCCGCGTTCGCACAGGCGTGCATTCGCGCAGGAACTGCAGGCCCCACAGCCACTGGCGCATGTCGGGCCGCAGGCGAAACAGCAGTGGCGCGTCTTCCTTGCCCAGCCACTGCAGCAGCTTGAGCGGCGCGCCGGGGTTGGCCCAGGGTTCGGCGTGGCTTACGGAGATCTGGCCGCCATTGGCAAAGCTGGTTTCAGCCGCCGGATTCGCCTGGCGGTCCACCACCGTGACTTCGTGGCCGAGCTGGGAGAGGTAATACGCGGAGCTGACGCCAAGCAGGCCACTGCCGAGGACAAGAACTTTCATCTGAAAACCTTTGGAAGAGCAGGCGCGCCGGGGTCACAAACGTGACCCGACACAGCCGCTCCCCCTGTCCTTGGTACCTGAGAGATTCACGCCCGGCCAGGCCGGCCAGGCATTTGCTCCTTCGGTGCGCCCGTTTTGCAACGAGCGTCTCTCCAGACGGCAATCAACAAAAATAGACAGTGGTGGTGACCTGAGCGTTCATGGGAGTTTGCGCCTTCGGTGGATGTGGCCCTCAAGCTTTGGCATGTTTTTACATGCAAAATGCTGCTACATCGCTCTCCTGTCTTTGTGTACTATATTGCATATTTCTCGGGTTGGCAAGGGCCTGAATGGGCCAAAAAACAGGTGTTTACCCGTGTTTTGAGGTTTTATAAGAAAAAACGACCTCCAAGTCACGTACTTATTGCGTAAATAGCTACTTTATTAATAGCAACTACTTTGAATGGGTCATTCGATTGCGACAAACCCGCGTCACCGCAACTGCGACAACCTGTCTTGCGCCGCCGACTCCACGGCACGCTCGGCATCCTGCGGCAACAGCAGGCGCTGCGCCACCATCTCGGCAGCGGCTGCCCGCACAGCTGCCACATAGGCCGCGCTGTCGGCATACCGCTCGGCCACAGAAAGGCGTGGGTCACCCGCCGCCTCACGCTCGGCGCGCGTCGCGGCAAACGGAACCACCGCGCCTTGCAGCGGAAACAAAGTGCCAGCGCCGTAGCCCTGGGCGCGCGGGTTCCAGCCGGTGTAAGTTGCGCGCGGCACCGCCAGCGGCAACATGCGGATGCCGGCCAGGGCCATGCCGTCGCTGTCGGCGCGGGGCACGTAAACCGGGTACATGCCCAGCAACTTCGCCGGAAACACGGCAGGGTCGGTAAAGCTCGCGCCAGTGAAAATGCCGGTGTAGGGCAGGCCCGGAATGCCGCTCGGCACGGCGTCCGCCGCTGCCACCAGCGTGCCGTGGGCCCGCATCGGCACGCGGCTGGCGGGTGGCTCCACACCCGCAGCGATCCACGACTGCATGGCCGAGAGCAGCGCGCGCATCGGCGGCCCGGCATGCATCGGATTGACAGGCAGCGCCATGGTGGGCGCGCTGCGCATGCGCTCGCCTGGCCCGGCATAGTGCGGCGTGCCGGCAATCATGTAGGCCCGCACATCGGGCGGCAAATCAAGGTGGTTGCCCGCCAAATCAGTGACCAGAAGCGATGCACGCGAAGCCCACCACTCGTGTTCGCTGTCGGTCTGGATGACGCGCGGGCAAGTCGCGTTCAGGCGGCAGCGCTGCATCAGCCCGTCGCGCCGGCCGCTCAGCGGGTCGGCCAGGGTCTGGTAGGTGAAGGGGAACAGGTCGGCCTGCCAGGCCGGGTCTTGCGGGTGGCGCGCATTGCGCCCGTTCAGGCCAAAGCGGTAATTGCTGGCGATGCGGCGCCCGCCCGCGATGTGCGGCATCAGGCCCTCAAACACCAGGCCGCCAGCCAGATCTTCGTTGAACCCCAGGTACAGAAAATCGCGCAGGAAGCGGCCCGACTGCGACACGCCGAACCCAATGGCCCGCTGCACACTGCTGCGGCCGCCCACGGCCAGGGGGTTGGACGGTGCGCCCTCGCGCCGCAGAAACGACACCACATCGCGCGTGGCCGCAAAACCCAGGCCGAGCACCGCCGGGTCGCGCGCCACATAAGTCACCTCATAGAGCGCGCCGGCATCGAAGCCCGTGGCGGGGCGCGTGATCTCGACCGCCTGGGCGCCGGTGGCGCGAATCGCCAAACCGGCCGGTTTCTCGCGTGGCGCGTCCCACTTGGCGCGCACGGTCACCGCCAGTGAAGCCGGGTCTGCGATGGGCCACGACAGGTTTGCCGTTGCGGGGGTGCGCATGTGGTCAAACAGGAACTCGTCGCGCGCTGGCCCGGTTACGCCGCGCAGCACGGGCGCCGCAAGCGCGAGCTGGTTGGGCTGCGAGGGAAGGTCAGCCTGCCAGCCGATCCAGGCCAGGGTGTAGCCCTGGGCGTGCAGAAAGCCCGTGCCGGCATCGGCCGCCTTGTTGGCCTCGGTGGCGCCCGGTTGACCGACGTCGTCAAACAGCTGGGGCGCCAGCTTGGTGCCGCGATTGGGCACGTCGATGAGCAAGGTGCCATTGGCGCGCTGCGCGTCGGCCGGGCGCAGCAGCACCACGTCGGCGGTGGCCTCCACGCGGCCCTGCGCATTGCGCGGCGCCTTGTCGATGTCAGCAATGACGGCGTTTCGCGGGTCAGCCGGGTCGACCGCAATGGTCGCCCGCGCCGTGATCTTCACATACGGCCCGACACTGCCAAAACTTCGCCCCTCAAACGCCGGGGCGCTATGCAGCACCTCGAAACGGACTACCTGCGCGTGGGTGGTGAAAGCAGCCAGCAAAGTGGCGCAAAACGCGGCGGTGCGGAATATCGACATGGTGGTTCGCCTTTTTTGGGTTCAGGCTTGCACCATACCCTATTGCATCCTGGCTTGTTGAGCAGGGCGCGCTGCGTGATTCATGGGCAGCGTTTTGGAAAGCGTCCCGTGCTTTTGAATATTTTGCAGGGTTTTTGAGTCGTATTGGCCTGCAGGTCACTGGAATAAAGCGTCAGAAGCTTTTATATTTATAGCAACAATAGAAGTCTGAATGGCTCATGTTGTTGAGGCGATGGCAGGCCTACGAGATTGGAGGTCGGCTTCGCGGCCAGTTGCAGCCATTCGTAAGTAGCCGCTTTGCGAACAGCAAACAGCCGGGCATTAACAGCGTCGCCGCTGCTTTTACAGGTCACAAATAGCTGCGACAACAATGCCTTGTTGGACAGAGAAAGCGCGTTCATTAAAAATCATCCGCCGTTGCGCGTTCAAGAAAGCGATACGCCTCATTGATGCGCTGCATTTCAAGTTCTGCCGCTTGTTTCAGGCGTTCCGGAAGCCCCTGGTGCTTATCAGGGTGGTACTGCTGTGATGCCTTGCGCCAAGCAGCTTTAATGTCAGGAAAACCCGCCTGTGCGTTCACTCCCAAGAGCGATCTTGCCACTGCGTCGCTCATCTCCGGCTCTGGCTTTGTGCTTCCCCTCCTTGTTTCTATCCAGGTCACCTGTAAAACGCCACCAGCCCCAACAACCTTAAAATCAGACTTGCAACTCGGGCAAACGTAAGTCACTTTCCCGTCTTTAACAGGGATTCGCAGACTGGTGTCGCAGTTCCGGCAGTTGATCGTTTGGTGACTAGGCAAACCTGGTCCATGGGGCGATGCTTCCCCACTCAAAATGGCCAGCGCTACCTCTACCTTTTTTCGCAAAGCAACGGCTGAAGGCGTAGTTCGGTGCTTAAGTTCTCGCACTATCGCCTTGAGTACATTCGCACTCTCCTTGTTTTGAGCAAACAAATCTTGTAGCTGGGCCGCGCTCAACGACATATAGGGACGATTGCTTGCCATGCCTTACTCACTCCTCCACTGTGGATTGCCGTTTAATGCTTTTGACCACGAATGTCTGTGCGGGCTTCCCCGGTACACGCAGTACCACGGTATCTCCTACGGAGGCTCCCAGAAGCACGGCCCCCAAAGGGGTGGCCTCTGCAACAAGCCCCATTGCGGGGTCTGTCTGTCGCGCAGTCAAACGCACATGAAGCATCTGGTCTGGTGACTCTGCGGCGATGTATCCCACCAAATCCCCCACTGATACGCTGAGTTCATCTTCATCGTCAAATACTTCGTTTGCAGTAACGTCTTCCTGCACTGGGCTAGGGCCCCGCTGTGGTTCTTCCACCCAGTCGCTGCCTAGTGGGTCATCACGAAACTCTTCCGGGACGGGGGCATTGCGCAGCCCTTCCAAAAAGCTCATCAAGCGCTCAGTCTCCGTGCGTGGGTTTCTGAACCAATCGGTGGACCAGATACGCCATATGCGCCCCTTCCAGCCTAGACCTTCCAGAATTTCCTGGCGAATCCGATCTCGGTCCCGTACGGACTGGCCAGAGTGATAACTTGCACCATCGCATTCAATGGCCGCCAAGTATCCGGACAAATGGTCCGGATGCTTCACTCCAATATCAATGCGAAAGCCTGCCACCCCCAATTGCGGCGTCACTTCGTACCCCTTGGCTTTGAGCACATCGATCACCGACACCTCAAAGTCGCTGTCCGGTGGAATATGGGTTTCACGCTCAATGGGCATGACACCGGTGCGGGCGTATTCCAAATAGTTGCGCAGTGCACGCGTTCCTTCTGGGGTTTTCGCATCCGAAACAATGTCCTCAGGACGCATGGAGCTGAAAACCGCTACCGACTTGCGCGCGCGCGTGAACAAGACATTCAGGCGCCGCCATCCACCCTCTCGGCTGATTGGTCCAAAGTTTTGTCGTACAACGCCAACTCCTTTGGGTTTGCCGAACGTTGTTGAAATCAAGATGCAATCGCGTTCGTCACCCTGCACGTTTTCCAGGTTCTTGACGAAATAGCCCATGCCCAAGGCATCCCATCGCTCGTTGTAAGTGATCGCCTCTGGCAAAGAGCGCAAACGCTCTTCCAGCATTTCAGACACCAACTCCTTCTGCTTGGCATTCAGCGTTACAACCCCCAGGGAATCGTTCGGACGGTGAAGAATGTGTTCGACAACCGCATCAACCACCCTACGCGCCTCGACGTGGTTCATGTTGTTCTCATACACCCCATCACTGACATAGTGGTAGCGCACGCCCAGAGACTTGCTCTTGGGGTACGGTGATGGAAACACAACCAACTTCCCACCATAGAAGTGATGGTTTGAGAACGCAATCAACGACTCATGCCTGGAGCGGTAGTGCCACCGCAGGCTTCTCAATGGCTGAAAGTGGCTGGTACAGACATCCAGAATACTTTCAGCATCCGAGGTCGCCAACTGGCCAATACCGTCATCCCCATCGGTCGGATTCATTCTGGCGAAGAATGAAGTCGGTGGCAGCTGCTTCGGGTCACCCACTACCACCAGTTGCGTGCCTCGGGCAATGGCACCAATGGCTTCCTCCGGGCGCAACTGCGACGCCTCGTCCATCACCACAATATCAAAATGCAAATGCCCTGGCTCCAGAAACTGGGCGACCGCCTGGGGCCCCATCATGAAGCATGGCTTCAACTCTTGAATGGCATTGCCCGCCTTTTTGAGCATTTTCCGCAGCGTGGTGCGAGGCCTCTGAAGGGCAAACAAATGCTCCAGCAGCGTCATTTCTGTCTTGTCGTCAACTTTGGCCCCGCCTCTGCCTGCGGGTGGTGCGCTTGCGCGACTGCAATCAGCCGCAACCTGCTTGCCCCGGAGCTGAATGATCTGCTTGTCCAACTGCGCGTACTCGTCACGCAGCGAAGAGTGGCGGCGTCCACTGAACTGCTTGAGCACCGCCGATTTTTCAAAAGCCACCTGCGCCAATGAGGCGTAGAACCGGTAAGAAAATACCTCGCTCAGTGCATGGGACTGCACCGCCCCGCTCTCCATCCTTTGCACAAAGTCCTGAAGCCCCATCCCCACCAATTGCCTGCGCGCAGTCACATACTGCACCCATGGCAACAGTCCAGACACATGGTCTGCTGCATTCCCCGTCTTCTGGGCCAGGGCCGCCGCGTACCCGGATGTAGAAAGCTTGCCCGGATCAGTCCACTGCGTGGGCTCAAAAGCACCAAACTTGGCCATCGCCTGATTGAACGCTGAAACGTCTGCCCAGCCAGCGTTGATGGTGTCGATGAAAACACTGAGTTGATGGTGGTTGGCCGTGCAGTTTTCGGCAATCAGCACCTGCTCGATGCGAGCGGGCAAACCAGCCCGCTTGATCTGTCGCCCGTAGGCGTGGGTATTGAATAACCTGGCCAGGTTGGTGGCCCGCCCAGCGAACCAATCCCCTAGCAGTTGAATGCCCTGTGCATGGTTCTCCAATGCATCAGTCATTGCACCCACTTCTCTGCTTCGCACCAAAGCCCTGAGGCCTCCGTTGGCCTGCACTGGTTCGCGCACATGTTGGGCTAAAACTTCAATCGCAGTTTTCAGTTCTGCACAGACCGTATCTGCCGCGCGGATGTGCTCCAGCCAGTCCTCAGTGAGCCAATGCCCTTCCAGCTCTTTTGAGTTGATGTGCAACAGACCAGAGCGAAGAGAGTTAAAGTTTTTCAACGCCTCCAGTGCACCGTCTACTTGTGTGTGTTGATTCAACAGCCTGACAAAGGCTGGGCGCTCGATGACCAAAGGATCGATATCCGTTGGGCTGATTTCCAGCCGCTCCAGTACACGCGCCGTAGCATCCACCCAACGTGCACATTCCGCAAGCTCGGACAGCGGCGTTTTTTCGGCTGCAAACGCTGCACCCGCCGCCTTTCGCAATGCCGAATCTTCGATCCAAGCTTTGCGTTGGGCGCCTTGTTGCAATAAGCTTTCCAACTCAGCCAGACGCTGACCACTGGATTTCTTGCTCTTGTCGCGTGAAATGGTGCGGTTTAACTTGACTGCCTGGCGCCAATCACTTTGGAATACGCGGTACCAGGTGTCGCCCTGTCGCAAGGTGCTTACTGCTTTTTGAATCTCTGCGTCTTGTGGAATCGAGTCTGTATAAAAAACGGCGCCCAACTCCAGCTGCCTGCGCTCAATTTCACCTAGGCGCAGCAAGGCCTGCTCCAATACTTTGACCGTACCTGGTACACGCATGTCGGAATGCCGAAGGTGCAACACATCCAAGGGCGCTGAAATCAATGCTGGAAACAGCTCCTTAAAGCGCTCCACCATCAACTGTCTTGGTACGAAGGAATAACCAGCACTAGCAGACACTTGCTCCAGCAATGCGAGGGCAGCACTCGCGGCCGCTGATGCTTGCTGAACAGAGTCTCTGCGCGCGATAAGCTGCGCTTGCGTAAAACTGGCGAACCCGAGGGCCTCCAGCGCCGCTAGCGAACGCGTCGCAACTTGTGCCAGCTCCGCGCTTGCAGGCTCAGCAGACAGCAGGCATCTGCGCAGTTCCTGCTCAAGCGTGTCCAGCGCAGATTGGCGAGCCGCCAGGTCGTCCAGCGCCGCCTTGCTTTTATCTCCAAGGGCATCAGCCTCTTGGAAAAGCACTGGCAACATGGGGTACTCAATGTCATCACTTTGCGCAGGGGCAATATTGGAGAGCACTGCTATCAACCGCTCCGCACTTTGCGCACTCATGTTGATGCTGGTGCCACCCAAAAAGGCCTCCGCTTCGGCGGAAGCCTTGGCAAAGCCGTCAAACTTCGGACGAAATTGCTCCAGCGTTTGCTGCACCACCTGGTCGTCCTGCGGCTTGAACTCTGACGGAAAGAAGCCCCACATAGGATGCTCTGGGCCATAGGTTCCCACCGGGCCCAACTGCTCTGCCAGGTACTTCAAGCTGTCCGTAATAGCCGCCAACTGCGCTGGGCTGGTTTGAAGAGCCGATGGGTAGTAGAGATCACTCACCGCTGCGGCGCTCTGCGCACCGCGCACACGGTGGCGCTCCGCTCGCCACATCACCTGGTGCAAACTCAGATCCAGGGCAGCACCTACTGGAGTCTTCATGAGTTCGTTATAGGACTGCAACTCACGCCGTTTGGCCTCTTGCCGCTGCAAAAGCTCGGGCAAATCTCGGTGCTCCTGCACCCGCAAGTTTTTACGGGCAGCCAAATCATCCAGAACTTGCTTTTTGTTGGCCTTGTTGCTGTGCAACTCCAGCACAAAGGGATCCAACCCTGCCTGCGTGAGCCGCGACTTCACGACCTGCAATGCGGCCAATTTTTCGGCAACGAACAGCACCTTCTTGCCACTTTGAATAGCCGCAGCTATCAGGTTGGTAATGGTTTGGGACTTTCCAGTACCTGGTGGCCCTTCAATGACTCTGTTCTTCCCCTCCAGGACATCGATCAACGCGCTGTGCTGCGAACTGTCAGCGTCGTATATGAGGGGCAAGTTCGCTTTGGGGTGGTCATCAATGGCAAATTCGGACGCATAGCCAGACTCGCCGGTGTAAGGCTTTCCCTCAAACACCTGCCGCACCAGGGGATGGGACAGCAATGCAGACTCAACATTGGCAGCAGCCCACTTTTCAGGGTCCAGGTCGCGCACCATCAGCATATTGCTGAACGACAGCAAGGTGAGGGTCATCATGCGGCGCACCCGCCAATTCGGAAGCGACGCGGTGGCTTGCGTAATTGCTTCAAAATAGGCCTCGGACGATGCGTCGCCTTCGGCGTCGTACCCCGGCAAGAGCAGGCCGAAATCTCTTTTTACCTTTTCACGCAATGAAAGGTTGTCGGCCAACTCCTCGCCGGTGTGGTTCAGGTGGAAGGTGGTGTACTGCCCCTCCTCCGTCTTGCTCATGGCGACCGGTACGCACAGTAACGGTGCCCGATACAGCTTGTCGCTTCCTGGCGCTTCTGGAAACTCCAGAAAACCCATGACAAGGTAGAGCATGTTCGCGCCGGTTTCCTCAATGGCCAGCCTGGCATCACGCTCCAACTTGCGGCAGTGCTTGCCCAAGTCATCTGCGTAAAAAAGCGTTTTGGCCTGGTTGCCAGAGGCAGCGCCCGCCGTGGCACGTCCACCGGGCCGCATGAGTTCGTAGGATGGATCTACGCCCATTTGGACCGCATGCTCCTTAGCCTCTGGGCGAGACAAACGCCCGTTGACGCTCACCCAGTCTTTTCTATCAGGCTCCGGTACCGGTGCAATAGTGACGCGACTGGCCTGATCCGCCGTGATGCGTTGAAACGTGGCGTCCATGCTGGTGTGCACAAATTGCAGCGACTTACCAGCGGAGTGTTTGAAGTTCACCAGACGGTTGCGGCCAGTCAGGTCCAGCAGCCGCATGCGCAACTCGTGGAGTGCGGCCCGTATCGGTACGGACCCGCTGAACAAATTATTCGGCGCGTCTACCCGCTCCGAGTTGGCGAACTCCGGCTCACGCTGCATGTGCAATCAACCTAAAAGTGGTTTTATCACTATAGTTTAGACACAGATTCGGCGGCAAACGCCCAACTCAGCTCTATCCATCCGCGGTTCGATCTAGTGAGCGCCTGAATGTCTGCTAACAGACGGCGACTTGACGGCCTTCAATGTCGGCTGTGGGTTGAAAGCGACCATCCTGATAATGAAACGCACACCCACCTCACCAAATCATCACGCATATGCCACCCAGCCCCGGAACGTGAACCCCACATAAAAAAGCTGGACATCGCTGAATCCAGCCTCGCGAAGCAGGGCTTCGTCTTGCACTGGCGTGAGGATCGGCAATTCTTTTTGCACCTTTTCCCGGATCTCAGCCGCCAGTTGCGGCGCAATGCCGGAGGCGGTGCGGAAAGCCGCAAACCGAGACATCCAGACGTCGCGCTCGTTTTGGCCGTCTGCTGTCTGGCCGTCCGCCACG
>JANOYE010000038.1:0-36337 GCA_031428695.1 Rhodoferax sp.
GGCAGTTTTTCGCTGACCTTCATCAAGTCGGCCAAGTCGGTGATGTTGTGCTCGGAGATCAGGTTCTCCACCATGCCGATGCGTTCCAGGCGCGAGCCGGCGCGCAGCGCTTCGCCGACTACGCTGGCCTTCACACCGGCCACCTGCGCGATGGCGGCGTAGGCTTCGGGCGCGTTGTTGACTTTGAATTCGACCAGGATGCTGCGCAAATCGCGCTGGTAACGCGCCAACGTGCCATACAACAACAAGGCCCGCTCGGCGCGGTTGAGCTGCAGCAGCCCGGCCAGCGAGTCGATGTTTTTCTCCACCAGGGTGCTTTGTTTTTTCAGCGCGTGGGTGAGCCAGTCGCCGGTGACAGACAGCAGCGTGATCAAATCTTTGGGCTGGTCTTTGGCGTATTCGTCCAGGTAGAAGAACAAGGTGCCCTCTTCATACGGCCCGCGCCAGTTGCCATATTTGGTCATGAAAGCGCTGTCGCTCAAGGTCTCCTGGCCGTTCCAGGTCTCGTTGGTGGCGCAACGGCGCACCAGGAAGGCGCGCAGGCGGGCCAAGAGCGGCAACGGCCACACCAGGTGGCGGCCCGAGAGGGAGATCAAACTGTTGAGGTCGCGCCGGGCGTTGAAGTTGACGCCCTGGCGTACCGCCAAGGTCAAAACAAAATGCGAGCACATCAAGTCCAGCACCGGGGCCTCTTTGAGCCCCGGCGACAGCAGCAATTGCCCGCCAGCCGTATCGACCACCAAACGTTTGGCCATCAGTTCCTCCTTTGCCAATCCAAAAATTGAGGGATTGGAACCACCATAACGCAGTCTGGCCGCAATTGGAATACGTAGTTTGGAGAATCCGCAACAAGAGTGTGGCGATGTGAGGCATTTGCCGCACGCGAACTTTGGGCGCGCGCGCTTTCGTTAAAGTGTCGCCATGGACGCCCAAACCCTGCAATCCCAGTTTTCAGAACATTTCGCGCCTTGGGTGTTGGCGCTCGGCCTCGGCGTTGAAATCGTCAAAGCTGACAGCGTGGTGCTGCGCCTTGCGCACAGCCCGGTACTCTCACGCAGTGGTGGCACCTTGTGCGGCCAGGCCATGATGGCGGCGGCCGACACGGCCATGGTGATGGCGCTGATCAACCACTTCGGCGCCTTCAAGCCCTGCACCACGGTGCAGATGAGCAGCAGCTTCTTGAAGCCGCTGTCGAACCAAGACGCTTTGGTGGAAGCACGTATCGTTCGCGCTGGCAAATCAATGGCCTTCGGCGAGATCGATATTCGCGGCGCCGACGATGGCAAAAGCGTTTGCCGCTGCTCAGTCGCTTATGCGTTGTTGTGACAGGCTTAATAAGGGATCTGGGGTCTTGCCGACGGGCCGCCCCTAGGCAAAATGCGGCCCCCTCGGGGGGCAGGGAACTACACGCAGTGAGTGACCGTGGGGGCCATCTCTTCAATTCCAGCCGATGACTTGCAGGCCCTTGTCAGCCAGGCAACGCTGCACGTAATTGCGGTAGGTGGCGCTGGGCCGTTCGTTGACCGCGCCTGAGACCGCGCCGGCGGCGCCGCCCACGGCTGCACCCGCAGCGCCGGAGCGGATCACGCCGTCCAGGTTGCGGCCTGTGACCAGGGCGCCCACCGCTGCCGCTACACCGCCCACTGCCGCGCCTTTACCGGCCCGGGTGGCGGCTTCGTTGTTCTTTTCGTCTGGACTGAGCCCTTGTGATTGGGCGCGCGCGATGCAATCGTCCGTTTGGGCCTGTTGCTGGGCTTGCGTGGCGGCGGTGGGTGCTGCGGCCGAATAAATCACCGGCCGCGCCGACAGGCTGTTGGGGCCGGTGGCCGCGCAGCCGCCCACCAGCAGCGCTGCGACAAGGGTTGCGGCCGGATTCAGGGCGGTATCAATCATGATGGGCGGGAGCATGGAAGACATCGTGATGATGCATGCAGTCTAAAAACGATGATCGATTTTGGCCTGCTTCATGATTTCATTTGCAGTATGCCGAGACGGACAGTTGAAGGGCACAATGGTTTTGGTGCTGCCACGGCCCCAAACTTCATGGGAGCCCTTTCCGCTACGCAAGAGTGAAAATCCCTGCTTTCGTAGGGCCTCGGTGACTTGCTTATAGTACCCGTTCATGCAGCGCAGAGTGCGCTATCTGTAAAGCTCAAACGGGGCTTGGCTTCAATTTGCGCCCCATTGAGTTCAATCCCCATCAACTCATCAATTCCAACTCTTGCTTCTTTAAACAGTTCGTCCAAAGAGTTTCCAGTCACAACTAAGCCCGCCAAATCAGGGCTGCTTGTCCAATAGCTTTTAGCGTCCGAGTCATAGTGGACAGTTACACGGAGGTATATTGGAACGCCAAACCGGGCGGCGATCTTCCATCCTAGGAAGCCTACTCGGTACATAAATCGGTTACTCCAAAATATAACAGTTGTCAATACACTACAGGTAGTCTGTCGGAGTCTAATCCAAATTCGCATATTGACAAGGCTTTATGTCACGAAGCCCCTAGAGTCAATCACCTATTACAAATTTGTAACCGCCCCTGTTTAAACTGAACCACTACGGGTGGGCGGGATATTGCTGCCTTGCGCCGAAGAAACTGTAAAATGCGGTTTTAGCGCATCGTCCGGTCGGCGCGAGCTGCCGTGCGAACCATCCTGCGAACCAAAGCGCAGGTGCCACCACCTTGCCTTTGCCGCCGCTTGCTTTTTGACCCTTTTTGACGACTTTCAGGAATTGACATGTCTGCTCCCGCAAACCACGACCACGCCACCGACGCGAAACCTGCGCCTGACGCCATCGAAGCCATCGTGCCGCTGATCCCGATCGTGCTGCCCCTGTGCGGCGGCGTGCTGATTTTCCTGCTGGCCTTTATTGCCGTGTCAATGGCCTGACCTGCGTCCGGCTGGTCTGCCCGCCCAAGCCCGTTCCCTTGCGGGACCGGGCTTTTCTTTTGTCCATGCACTTTTGCACAGCTTTGGGCATTTCCCGCTGAAATTCACCAAGTCGCATAATGTCATGCGTTTTATGCATAACTATGGGCTGTAACCGCTTCGTAACTGGCGCCCAGGTTCTTAAAATTGACCCCCCGCGACTGTAGGAGTCGTTTTCCCAAAGTGCCCTCGCTTTGAAAAGACGATTTTTTATCTCCAGGAGTTTTTATGAACGCACCTTCCATGCCGGGCTTGAACCTCAAGGCCCCGGACTACGTCAAGAACGCGAGCTTGATCGCGTGGGTCGCCGAAATGGCCGCCTTGACCAAACCCGACGCCATCTACTGGTGCGACGGCTCCCAAGAAGAATACGACCGCCTGTGCCAGTTGTTGGTCAACGCCGGTGTGTTCAAACGCCTGAACCAGCTAAAACGCCCCAACAGCTTCCTCGCCTTGTCTGACCCGAGCGACGTCGCCCGCGTGGAAGACCGCACCTACATCTGCACTGCCACCAACGACGATGCCGGCCCGACCAACAACTGGGTTGCGCCCGCTGAGATGCGCGAAAAATTGCAAAGCGGCACTTCCAGTGAAAAAGCGTTGTTTGACGGCTGCATGAAGGGCCGCACCATGTACGTGGTGCCGTTCTCCATGGGCCCGCTGGGTTCACACATCTCCCACATCGGCGTCGAGCTGAGCGACAGCGCTTACGTGGCCGTCAACATGCGCATCATGACGCGCATGGGCAAAGCGGTGTACGACGTGCTGGGCGCCACTGGCAAGTTTGTGCCCTGCATCCACACTGTGGGCGCGCCGCTAGAGCCAGGCCAGCAAGACGTGCGCTGGCCTTGCAACCCGACCAAATACATCGTGCATTACCCAGAAACCCGCGAAATCTGGAGTTACGGCTCGGGGTACGGTGGCAATGCGCTCCTGGGCAAAAAGTGTTTCGCCCTGCGCATCGCGTCCAATATGGGGCGTGACGAAGGCTGGCTGGCCGAACACATGCTGATTTTGGGTGTGACCAATCCGCAAGGTAAAAAGTACCACGTCGCCGCCGCTTTCCCCAGCGCCTGTGGCAAAACCAACTTCTCCATGCTGGTGCCGCCCGAGGGCTTCGAAGGCTGGAAAGTCACCACCATTGGCGACGACATCGCCTGGATCAAACCGGGTGCTGACGGCAAGTTGTACGCCATCAACCCCGAAGCCGGTTATTTTGGCGTCGCGCCGGGCACCAATCTCAAAACCAACCCAAATTGCCTGGCCAGCCTGACCAAAGACGTGATCTACACCAATGTGGCGCTCACCGACGACGGCGACGTCTGGTGGGAAGGCCTGGAGGCCGACACCGGCAAGTTGCCCGACCACCTGATCGACTGGCAGGGCAAAGACTGGACACCCGCCATCGCCAAAGCGACCGGCGCCAAAGCCGCCCACCCTAATTCACGTTTCACCGTCTCGGCCACCAACAACCCGGCGCTTGATGGCGCCTGGGACGACCCCAAAGGTGTGCCGATTGACGCCTTCATTTTCGGTGGCCGCCGCTCCACCACCGTGCCGCTGGTGTCTGAGGGCCGCAACTGGGTTGAAGGCGTCTACATGGCCGCGACCATGGGCTCCGAGACGACTGCCGCCATCGCCGGCCAGCAAGGCGTGGTGCGCCGCGACCCGTTCGCCATGATCGCCTTCGCCGGTTACAACATGAGCGACTACTTCCAGCACTGGCTCAACATCGGCAAACAACTCGAAAAAGCCGGCGCCACCGTGCCCAAAGTGTTCTGCACCAATTGGTTCAGAAAAGGCGCCGATGGCAAATTCGTCTGGCCCGGTTATGGTGAAAACATGCGCGTGTTGAAGTGGATGATCGACCGCATTGAGGGAACAGCGAAGGGGGTAGACCAGCCGTTTGGCGTCAGCCCGACCTACGAAGAGCTGAACTGGACAGGTTTGAATTTCAGCAAAGACCAGTTCAACACCGTCACCAGTTTCGACAAGGCCGCCTGGCAAGCCGAGCTGAAATTGCACACCGAACTCTTCACCCAGCTCAAGCACCATTTGCCCAAAGAGCTGGAAGCCACGCGCTTGCAGCTTGAGCAGCGCCTGGCGGCTTGAGCGAGGCTGGTGCGGGCTGGAATGTGATAAAGTTAATACCCATATTAACTTTTAACGTTGCCGGCCAAAATTTGCCAATTGTCAAGGTTTTTGAGCCTCCAAGTCACGAATTATTTAAATAGTTAGCTACTAAATATATAGCAACTTTATTGGAGTCTGTGGCATGCAAACATCGGCCTGGTACGCCAAATTTGCCAAGGCAACAGCCAAGGTATGCGGCCGGCCGCCGGTATTCAGCCTCGCTGTGGCCACCATTTTGGTTTGGTTGCTCACGGGGCCGGTTTTTGGCTACAGCGACACTTGGCAGCTGGTGATCAACACCGGCACCACCATCGTCACCTTTTTGATGGTCTTCCTGATCCAGAACACGCAAAACCGCGACACCGAAGCGATTCAGGTGAAACTCGACGAGCTGATCCGGGCCACCCAGGGGGCCCACAACGCCTTGCTCGATCTCGAAGAACTGGAACAAGAAAACCTGGACGCCTTCCGCGCGCGTTACCAGGCGCTCGCCGCTGCGGCTAGGCTGGAGTTGAGCCGCGGGCTTCAAGACACGGGCACGCCGGAAGCCTGAAACCGGAAACAGCGGCCAGAAGCGCCCAGCCAGAGAGTTTTCACCGCGCCATGCGCGGGGTGAACCTGCTGCCAAGTGCGTCGGGCTTGAGTTTTGTCAAGCCGCACCGGGTGTGGCGCCGGTAATATAGAGGCTTCTCAACCCTTTGCAGGAGCGCTGCCATGAAAACCCCCGTCGCTCAGGTGCTGGTTCACCTTGACCCGTCGCCCGGCGCCGCGTTGCGCCTGGCGGTGGCCTGCCAATTGGCGGCGCGACAAGGCGCGGCGGTGACGGCGCTGTATGCCGCCACGCCAACCTTTGTCGATGTGCCGTTCGCACCAGGCATCGGCGCGGAAGTGGCTGTGGCCCTGCGCCAGGTGGATACCACGCACCTGCAGCGGGCGCGCGAAGTTTTTGAGGCCAGCCAGAAGTCGGCCGAGGTGCGCGCCACCTGGGTCGAAGTCCGCGACGATCCGATCACGGCGGTGTTCGCACAACAAGCGTTGTATGCCGACATGCTGGTGCTGGGCCAGCACTACCCGACGGAGCAACATGGCAGTTACGTGCCAACCGACTTTGCGCAAAGCGTGATGATCATGAGTGGCAAGCCCACCTTGATGGTGCCCGGTATCGGCGCCCCCGCCAAAATCGGTCAGACCGTGCTGATCGCCTGGAAGCCGACGCGCGAAGCGGCCCGCGCCGTGGTCGCCGCGTTGCCCCTGCTACAGGGCGCGCAAGCCGTGCATGTGGTGAGCTGGGACAGCGTGGAAGAGTCCGTCGGCGGCCGGGGCCTCAACTTGACGGGTTACCTGGCCCTGCACGGCATCCAGCCCACCTGGCATCGCCAGGGCGCGGAAACCAAAGACATGGGTGAGTTGTTGTTGTCGCGTGCCTTTGATTTTCAGGCCGACCTGCTGGTGATGGGCTGTTACGGCCACAGCCGCATGCGCGAGTGGGCGCTGGGCGGGGTCTCGCGCACGATCTTAAGCGCGATGACGTTGCCCGTGCTGATGTCGCACTGACGGGCGCCAACCCGCCAGCCGGAACCCAGTGGGCTGCCGCAGGCGCGGTGCACCAAGGCGCGGCGTCATGTGCAAAACCCATCCACAACACCCACAGTGAACTGGCCGCCAGGGCCAGCCCGGCAATGCGCACGCCCCAGTGGCCGGCGTTGTGGCCCGCCAGTCTGAGCCAAAGCCAGGGCCCCGCCATCATGGACGCACTGGTGCCCAGCGCAAACAAGGCCATCACCACCGCGCCCTGCGCCGCGCTGTCCGCCAGCGCAGCCACCCGCAGCGCCGAGTACAACAGGCCACAGGGCAGGAAGGCCCAGGTGGCGCCAATGGCGAGCGGCGCGCCCAGACTTTGCGAGCTCGTCCACCGACGCGCCTGGCGTCAAATTTTCTTGCCCATGACTTCCAACCAAGCTGGCTGTTGCGCCTTCCAGGCCAACAGCAGGCCCAGCGCCACCGCCGCGACATGCAGCAGTGTCCAGGCCGGGCGCAGTGCAGCGGATTGGGCGGTGAGCCAACCCAGCCCTTGCATGGAGGCTGCACTGAGTGCGCCCAAGGCAGAGTAGCCCAGCACCCGCCCAGCCTGAAATGCCCACATGGCGCTGGTTTTGGCCGTGCCCGCCGCTTGGCCAATGCCGGCACAGGCCGCTCCGCACATGGCCGCACAGTGAGGGCCGCCGACCAAGCCCATCAGCAACGCAGTGAACGCGAGTGTGGCGGACATGGCCTCAAATGGGTTGGGGCGACCGCTGGCGGGCTCGGTCGGACTGCAGGTAACGGTCAAACACGCAGGCGATGGCCTCAATGACGAACAGGCCTTTGGCGGTGACCTGGATGCGGTCTTGGCTCAGCGTCACCAGGCCGTCTTCGCCCAACCGCTCCAACGCCGCCAACTCGCTGGCGAAGTAGCTTGAAAAATCAAGCAGGTAAGCCAGTTCGATCCCTTCAAAAGATACCTCGCCCTGGCACATCAGCGCCATGATGACGGCGCGGCGGACCAGGTCATCGCGGGTCAGCGCCAGGCCGCGCACCACGGGCAACCGGCCGTGGTCGAGCAAATCGCAGTAGTCGGCCATGGCTCGGGCGTTTTGGCTGTAGGTGGCACCCATGCGACCGGCGGCTGACACACCCAGCCCAAGCAGATCGGCGCCAGTCCCCGCGTAATAGCCCTGAAAATCACGTTGCAGCAGCCCATGGCGCCGGGCAATGTCAAGCGCGTCTTGCGCCAAGGCAAATTCACCCATGCCGATGTAGCAATAACCAGCGTCAAGGAGGCGCAGTACGGCGCGCGAATGCATCGCCTGCCGGGCAGGGGCGGTGGGCAGCTCCGTCTGGGCAAACCGGCGTTGCGGCAGGTCCCGCTCCGGCTGCTGCACGTAGGCGCAAAGCGAGACGCGGTCGGGCCGCAAGCTGGTCATCTGCGCCATGGTGCGGTCAAAGCTGTCGGGCGTTTGCCGGGGCAGGCCGTAGATCAGGTCGAGGTTGATGGACGTGAACCCAATTTGACGCGCCTCGTTGACCAGGCGGACCACCGATTCGGCAGATTGCAGTCGGTTCACTGCTTCTTGAACGGTGGGTTCAATATCTTGAACGCCAAAACTGACGCGCTTGAAACCCAGCTCGAACAGCCCCATGAGCCGCTGCCCATCGACCGTGCGCGGATCCACTTCGATCGACTGATCGGTGGCGCGCGTCACGGTAAAGCCATGCCGCAGCAGGGCCATGAGGTGGCCGAGTTGTTCGTCTGACAGAAAGGTGGGCGTGCCGCCGCCAACGTGAAGGCGGGACAGGGTTTGGCCGGTGCCGAGTTCGGCGGTTAGCAAGTCAACTTCGCGTTCAAGGTAACGAAGGTACGCCGTTGCCTGCTGGCGCTGGGGCGCAATGGTCTTGTTGCAATTGCAAAAGTAACACAGGGACTGGCAAAACGGGATGTGCACATACAGCGACAACGGGCCAGCGCCCGCCGTCACGCTTGCGCGGCGTTGCCTGAGGGCCAACGCGTGGTCGTCGCTGGCGAAAGCTTCGACAAATCGATCCATCGCAGGGTACGAGGCGTAGCGGGGCAAGGCGCCATGCCCGCCGCGCCGCAGCCGGTCTCGATCTGGATGTCTGGCGCCGGCTTTCATGGTGTCTCACTCTGTGGGTTCGTCAGGCCGAAGCGCCAGAAACACCGTCAATGCGCTGTAGTTTCCCAAACCCGGGTAAAGCACAAGGTACACCAAACTGAAAACAATGGCAATGACAAACAACCAGGCCCACCAACGTGGCAGGGGGTTGTTCATTTCGCGCAGGTCTTCGTCCCAAACGTGGCCGGTCGAGTTGTCGCTGCCCGCGGTGACACGCGCCGTGGCGGAAAACCACAACAGGAGAAGACAAGCCGAGATGCTGACGATGGTCGTTGCGGCGATGACCCAGGACCAGAAACTGTTGGTGAAATCACTCATGGCTTGCTCCGCGGGGCATTGATGTCTGGTTGATCGTGGTCAAAAGGCAAGTTGGCTGCCTGCTCGAAATCCGCCTGGTTGCGACGCGACCAGGCCCAGAAAACGATGCCGAGGTAGGTGACCAGGCCGGCCACCGTCGCAGCGGAGCGAATCGTGTTGACATCAAGTTCCATGGCGCTTCCCCGGTTGCGTGTTCATTTCAATGCCGTGCCCAGTATTTGCAGGTAGGCGACGAGTGCCTGTGCTTCGGTCTTTCCTTTGACCTCTTCGGCGGCGGTGGCAATTTGTTGATCGGTATAAGGCACACCAACCCGGCGCAGGGCGGCAATGTGGGTGGGCATGGCGGCTGGATCAACCAGGTTCTTTTTAAGCCAGGGATAGGCGGGCATGTTGGACTCTGGCACCAGGTCGCGCGGGTTGTTCAAGTGGTCCAGGTGCCACTGGTCGCCGTATTTGCCGCCGACGCGGTGCAGATCCGGCCCGGTCTGTTTGCTGCCCCACTGAAAGGGATGGTCGTAGACAAATTCGCCCGCCACCGAGTAGTGGCCATAACGCAACGTTTCCGCCCGAAACGGCCGGATCATCTGCGAATGGCAGTTGTAGCAACCTTCCCGCACATAGATGTCGCGTCCGGCCAGTTGGAGCGCGGTGTAAGGCAACACGCCTTTGATCGGATCGGTCGTGGATTTCTGGAAGAACAGCGGAACGATTTCAACCAGGCCGCCGACCAGCAGAACGATCAAGATCAACACGGTCATCAGGAAATTATTGGCCTCGATCTTTTCATGCGGGAAGCGGCCGGTGGGTTTTTCGTTTGCCATGGTTGTGACCTCTCAGGCGTGGGCTGTTGCGAAGGGGATGTTGACGCTGAGGCTGCGGCCAGACGTGGCCGTCTTGAAGACATTCCAGGCCATGATCAACATGCCGCTCAGGTACAACAGCCCGCCGATAAATCGCAACACATAAAACGGATAAGTCGCTTTGACCGACTCCACAAAGGTGTAGGTCAATGTGCCGTCGCTGTTGATGGAGCGCCACATCAGGCCTTGCATCACGCCCGCTATCCACATGGCGGCGATGTAGACGACGATGCCAATGGTGGCGATCCAGAAATGCAGCTCAATGGCTTTGACACTGAACATCTGCTTCTGCCCGAACAGGCGGGGAATCAGGTAGTACATGCTGCCCATGGTGACCAGGCCGACCCAGCCCAGCGAACCGGAGTGGACATGGGCCACGTTCCAGTCGGTGTAATGCGACAGCGCGTTGACGGTCTTGATGGACATCATCGGCCCTTCAAACGTGCTCATGCCGTAAAAGGACAGGGAGACGATCAGGAAACGCAAGATCGGGTCATCGCGCAACTTGTGCCACGCGCCAGACAGCGCCATGATGCCGTTGATCATGCCGCCCCAACTCGGCGCCAGCAGGATCAGCGAAAAAGCCATGCCCACGGATTGGGTCCAGTCCGGCAGCGCGGTGTAGTGCAGGTGGTGCGGGCCGGCCCACATGTACGTGAAGATCAAGGCCCAGAAGTGGACGATTGACAAGCGGTAGGAGTAAATCGGCTGCTCGGCCTGCTTCGGGATGAAGCAATACATCATTCCCAAAAAACCCGCCGTCAAAAAGAAGCCCGCCGCGTTGTGACCGTACCACCATTGAACCATGGCGTCTTGCACACCAGCGTAGGCGGAGTACGAAGTCATCCAGCCGGAAGGAATGGCCGCACTGTTGACCACGCGAAGCAAGGCCACGGCCAGGATGAATGCGCCAAAAAACCAGTTGGCGACATAGATGTGTTTGACTTTGCGGGTGCCGATGGCGCCAAAGACGACGGCGAAGGAAATCCAGACGATTGCAATCAGGATGTCGATGGGCCACTCCAGCTCTGCGTACTCTTTGCCTTGGGTGTAACCCAAGGGCAATGAAATGGCCGCCGCAACAATCACCGCTTGCCAGCCCCAAAAAGTAAAGGCCGCCAACTTGCCGGCAAACAGGCGCACCTGGCAAGTTCGCTGTGCAATGTAATAAGCCGAGGCAAACAGGCCGCAGCCGCCAAAAGCAAAAATAACGGCGTTGGTGTGCAGCGGCCGCAGGCGTCCATAACTGAGCCATGGAATGCCGAAATTGAGCTCTGGCCAAGTCAGTTGGGCGGCCAGGATGACGCCGACCAACATGCCCGCCACGCCCCACACCACCGAGAGCGGAATCAACAGGTAAAGGATTTCCATCAAGCAGCCTTTGTGACAAGCGCCAGCGCCGCCGAGCGGGGTTCCGGCTGGGGGACTGGCGCGGACAAGCGCAGGGCATTGACAACGACCGCCAAGGAGCTGTCGGCCATGCCCAGCCCGGCCAACCATGCCGGCAGGAGCCCGAGCACCGCCAACGGGATGCAAGCGGCGTTGTGCAGCGCCGCCCAAAACAGGTTTTGGCGCACCACAGCCATGGTCTTGCGTGCGATGACCAAGGCTTGCGCCAGCACGAACAGCTGCTCGCCCATGACGACGACATCGGCGCGCGCCTGCGTGATGGGAACCGCCTGGCCGACGGCAATGGACACGTGCGCTGCGGCTTGCGCCGGGCCATCGTTCAGTCCGTCACCGACCATGGCCACGCTGTGGCCGTGTTTTTGCAATTCAAGCAAGTAGTCCAGCTTGTCTTGGGGCGAGCAGTCCGCCATCAGGTTGCGCTGCTCGATGACGCCGCCCAGCTGTGAAATCGCCCGGCGGGTAGCCTGGCGGGTGTCACCGGACAACACATGAATCTCAATGCCCGCCGTGCGCAACGCGACCAGCGCAGCCAGGGCATCAGCACGCAATTCGTCCTGAATTTCAAACGTCGCCAGCCAACCATGAGCGTCGCTCAAATAGACGCACGAAGAGTCACCGGTATGAAGTGGCGCCGCGCTATACGCGGCCGAGCCCATGCGCAACACAAGCGGCTGCGTGCGCTGCCCCGGCTCGCCAGAGAGATGAATCCGGCCCGAAACGCCTTCGCCCGGCAACTCAACCACGGCCTCTGCCGACCAGGGTGCGGCCTCGCCGCGATCCGCCCCGGCCGCCAGGGCGCGCGACTGCGGATGCAGCGACTGTCGCCCTAGCGCGGCTGCCATCGCCAGCGCTTGGATAGGCTGAACGCCGTCGCGGGTGTGGCTGGCCTTCAGCGTCATGCGGTCGCTGGTCAAGGTGCCTGTTTTGTCAAACACCATGGTGTCGATTTGGCTCAGCGCTTCCAATGCCTGCAAATGGCGCACAAGCACCCCGCGCTGGGCCAAGGTGCCGGCTGATGCCAACAATGCAACCGGCGTGGCCAGCGACAGCGCGCAGGGGCAGGTGACGATCAGCACCGAGACGGCGATCATCACGGCCCGCGCGGGGTCTTGATCCCACCACCAAGCGCAGGCCGCCAGCGCCGCCAGCAGCACCGTGGCCAAGAAGGGCTTGGCAATGCGATCTGCCAAACGGGCAAGTTGCGGCTTGCTTGCAGCGGCGCTTTCCATCAGCGCGACAATTTGGGCATAACGCGTGTCGGGGCCGGTGCGCCCTGCCTGAACCAGCACGGCTCCCGAAACATTGTGGCTTCCGGCCACGATGGTGTCGCCCACATCTCGCAGCACGGGTCTGGATTCCCCCGTAAGCAACGCCTCGTCCGCCCAGGTTTGCCCTTGCCGCACGGTGCCGTCAGCCGGAAAAGCTTCGCCGGGCAACACGCGGATCATGTCGCCCGCACGCAGGCGGCGCACAGTCACCCGTTCAAAGGCAGCGCTGGCGGAATTTGGCGCTTGCGGCCCGCACTGGCGCAGCACCGTCTCGGGCAAGCGGTTCATCAAGCCTTCCAGCGCGCCGCTGGTCTGGTTGCGCAGACGCAGCTCCAGCCAGCGCGCCGTGAGCAGAAAGAAGACAAACATCGTGAGCGAGTCAAAGTAGACTTCCCGCCCGAACGCGCCGGCTGGGTCAAAGGTTCCCGCCATGCTGACGGCAAAGGTGATCAGCACGCCCAGCGCAACGGGAACATCCATGCCCAAGCGGCCACGTTTCAGGTCGTTGAAGGCGCTGGAGAAAATCGGGCGGCATGAAAACACCATCACTGGCAGCGTCAGCGCCCAGGACGCCCAGCGCAAGAGCTGCTCTGTTTGCGGCGACAAGTCGCCAGGCGCTGCCACATAAGCCGGGTAGGCGTACATCATGACCTGCATCATGCAAAACGCGGCGACCAGCCATCGCCAAAGCGCTTGGCGAGTTTGCGCCAGACGCCCTTCGCGCACCAAGGCGTCGTTGGCCGGCACAGCCTGGCAACCCGTGTTTTGCACGGCACGCAGCAGGGCGGAGGGCGTCGCCTGGTCGGCCGACCAAACCACCTGGCCGCGTTGGCTGGCGTAACTGACAGACGCCGTGACGACACCCGGCACAGCCCGCAGCGCGTCTTCGACGGCCAAGGAACAGGCGGCGCAGCGCATGCCTGCAATCACGAAATTGGACTCCCAGCGGGATTGCGGCCCCGCCAGGGGCCGACCAAAACCCAGCCATTCGAGCGGGTCGTCCAGCGGGGAAAAGTCGTCGACTGGCGCGGCCAGCGCAGAAGCACTTTGCATGGTCGCGACATTAACCGGCGGATCGCGCCAGCTTGTTGACTTGGATCAAACCCACGGGGTCCGCCCGCCATTACGCTGGCGTCCTCAACAACGCTCTGGAGATGCCGCCATGTACGAAAAAATCCTCGTCGCGACCGACGGATCGAATCTGTCTAAAAAAGCGGTGGCCCATGCCATCGCATTGGCGCAACTCAGCGGTGCCGAACTGGTGGGCGTGGCTGTGGTGGCGCGCTACCCGGTCAGCTATTTTGAAGGCGGCATTTCAGGGTCACCCGCCGAAGCCGCCCGAATCGAAGCCCAGTGGCTGGAAGCCGGCAACAAGACGCTGGGCGCTGTTCAGAAGGCGGCTGCGTCAAAAGAAGTCAACGCCAAATTGGTCGTTGTCAAATCGGACTTGGTTGCTGAATCCATCATTTCGGTCGCCAAGAAGAACAAATGCGACCTGATCGTGATGGCATCTCACGGACGCAAAGGCATCAAGCGCCTTTTGCTGGGCAGCGAAACGCAACACGTGTTGACGCATTCGGCGATTCCCGTGTTGGTGTTGCGGTAACAAAACCAGGCTCGCCAGAGGTTGACTTGCGACGCAGCCGCTTGCCAACAGCGCACCTGGTTTGACTGCCGCCAAGTTGACATTTTAATTAACTTGTATGTTAACTAAAACATGAAAAACCGTCAAAATTTCAAATACTTGAATAAAAAAGGCATTCAAGTCACGTAAATATTGAATAATTAGCTATCAAAAACATAGCTAATCAGTCTGCAAACTCAGACAATTCCTAGGCGGCCTCAGTGCAATCGCGGCAATAAACAGGCGTTGTCCTACGTCAAAATCAGACTCCGCTGATGCCGCTCGTGCTTGAACCTTGCCAAAGTAATGGCATGGTGCAAGGCTCCGCCCCCTTTACAGTTTTTCTGGTCGAAGACTCGCCTGCGATCCGCCAGCGGGCGGTGCAAATGCTGCGCGATCAGTCTATTGGTGTGGTCGGCCAAGCGCAGTCGCCCAAAGAGGCTGCAGACGGCATCCTGGCCACCCGCCCGGACGTGGTGGTGCTCGACATTCAGCTCGACGGTGGCACCGGCCTGGAGGTGATGCGAGCGGTGCGCCCGGTGGACTCGCACATCGCCTTCATCGTCTTGAGCAACAACGTCGATCCGGCTTACCGCAAGCTTTACCGCAAGCTTTACCGCAAAGAAGGCGCGCTGCATTTTTTCGACAAAAGCGCGGACATCGACCAACTGGCCCCCACGGTGAAAGCGGTCGCCCAGGCCAGCGCACTGCCTAAGGCACCACCCAGAGCGCTACCCAGAGCGCTACCCAGAGCGCTCCCGGCGCGTTTTGATACGCGCCCGTTCAATCCTAAGGAGAAACCATGTCACTCGCCGCACAACACACCACCGCCAATGTCATTCGGTTCGCACCGATGAGCCAGCTTATGGGCCGTGCTTCCGTTGCCGACCTGCAGACCACCTGTTCTGCCTGCCACTTGCGGGAACTGTGCCTGCCGTGTGGCATGACAGGCAGCGAGGTGGAACATCTGGACAGCCTGAAGTTCGGCCGGCGTCGGGTCAAAACCGGGCAAACCTTGTACCGCCAGGGCGACCCGTTCCAGTTCATCTATGCGGTGCGGGGCGGCACGCTCAAGTCCAATCTGACCTTGTCGGATGGCCGTGAACAGGTCAGCGCCTTTCATATTGCAGGCGAACAGTTGGGGCTGGATGCGGCAGCCAATGGCCACCATGGCACCACCGCCACCGCGCTGGAAGACACCGAGGTCTGCGCCATTCCTTACGCCCAAATCGCCCAAATGACGGTCGCGCGCAGTGGCACGGAGCACCTGGTCAGCCGCCTGATGAGCAGCGAGATCGTGCGCGAACACGGCCTGATGCTGCTCTTGGGCAGCATGAACGCAGAGGAGCGGCTGGCGGCGTTTCTGCTGAACATGGCGGCACGCCTGAAGGCGCGCGGGTATTCGGCCAGCGAGTTCCACCTGAGGATGACGCGGGCCGAGATCGGCAGCCACCTGGGCATGAAATTGGAGACTGTCAGCCGCACGTTCTCCGCCTTCCAGAGGCAACACCTTCTGGAGGTGGACAAGCGCCACATCCGGATCACCGACGCCGACGGGCTCAAACGCGCCTTCGAGGCACGCATGCATTGAAGCGCCAACCCACCCGGTAGCTGTGAGGTTCAAGGCCGTATGAAATACAAGGACTATTACGCCGCTTTGGGGGTGCCGCGGGACGCCGATCTTGAACAGATCAAAAAGGCCTACCGCAAGCTGGCGCGCCAGCACCATCCGGACATGTCCAAAGCGAGCGATGCCGAGGCGCGGTTCAAAGAGGCGGCAGAAGCCTATGCCACGCTGAAGGATCCGGAAAAACGCGCGGCTTACGACGAGTTGGGCAGGCGCCCGGTGGGTGAGGAGTTCGCGCCGCCACCGCAATGGCGTGGCAAAGAAGGCGGGGGCGGCACCTCCGCTCAAGGTTTTGACGACCTTGACCTTGCCGACTTCCTCGCGTCGCTGGGGCGCGGCCAGCGGCCAACCCGCCAGGGTTCGACGCCGATGCCGGGGCGTGATTTTGAGACCAGCGTGCGTGTCAGCCTTGAAGACGCGCACCGGGGCGCTACGCTCAACCTGGAACTGCAAGACGGCGAGGGTGGGCGGACTTTGCAGGTGACCGTGCCAAGGGGTGTCAGCGAAGGCCAAAAGCTCAGGCTTCGTGGAAAAGGCGGCAAAGGGTATGCCGGCGGCCCCAACGGCGACATTTACCTGCATATTTCACTGGCCCCTCACCCGGTGTTCCGGGCGGACCACCACGACCTGTATTTCGACCTGGCCTTGTCACCTTGGGAGGCCGCGCTCGGCGCGGAAATCGAGGTGCCGACGCTGGACGAGCCGGTGCTGCTGACCGTGCCTGCGCTGACCCACTCGGCGCGCAAACTGCGCCTGCGCGGGCGCGGCTTGGCCAATGGGCGCGGGGGCCGTGGCGACCTTTACGCCGTTGTCCATATCGACATGCCCCCTTCCATTTCCGAACGCGAGCGGGAGTTGTACCAGGAACTGGCCAACACCTCTGGCTTCAATCCCCGCGCCAGCGCCACTATCAAGGAGCAAGCCCATGCAGCCGCAACCCCCTGACTGGATCTGGCTAGACACCCGCGAGAGCGTGACCTCGTCCGAGCTGTCGCAAGTGTGCGGCCTGAGCCCTGCAGAACTGGAGGAACTGGTGGAGTACGGCGCGTTGGCGCCTCTGGCCCCGGAAGAGTCAAGCCGGCGCTTCAGCGCCGATTGGGTGCCGCCCTTGCGCGTCGCCATCAAGCTGCGGCAAGACTTTGATCTTGATTTGTTCACGGTGGCGATGTTGCTGGGCTACTTGACCCGCATTGAAACTTTGGAGCAGCAGCTGAACACGCTCAAAGCACAATTGCCGGGCGCACTGCATGCCAACCTCACTCCCGGCAGCGGGAGCTTCGGGAGCCTTTTATGAAACTGGATTTTCTAGGCGCCGCAGGCACCGTGACCGGCTCCAAAACCCTGGTCACCCACGGCCATGCACAAGTGCTGGTGGATTGTGGGTTGTTCCAGGGCTACAAAAATCTCAGACTGATGAACTGGGAGGCGTTCCCCTTCAAGGTGGAACAGCTCGATGCGGTGGTGTTCAGCCACGCCCACCTGGACCATTCGGGCGCACTGCCCTTGTTGGTCAAACAGGGTTATGCCGGCCCCATTTACGCGACACCTTCGACCATCGACGTTTGCAAGATTCTCTTGCCCGACAGTGGCCGGCTGCAGGAGGAAGACGCCGAGTATTTGAACCGCCACCAACGCTCCAAACACAAGCCGGCCCTGCCGCTGTACACCGAAGACGAGGCCAAACGCGCCTTACGCCAGTTGGCCCCGTTGCCGTTTGAGCAGCAGATAAACCTCGCCGGGCTGCAGTTGCGGCTGCGCCCTGCAGGCCACATCATTGGGGCCGGTAATGTTGAGCTGGCTTCTGACAAAGGCACGGTGCTGTTTTCTGGCGACCTGGGCCGCCCAGACGACAACATCATGCGGCCACCCACGCCGATTGCCCGCGCCGACTACGTGGTGGTTGAATCGACCTACGGCGACCGGCAGCATGACGCGCAGAGCGCCGAGTTGGTTCTGGGCGAGGTGATCCAACGCACCGTGGCGCGCGGCGGCATTGTGGTGATCCCGGCATTCGCGGTCGGGCGCGCGCAAGCGCTCTTGTTCGCCATCTACCGGCTCAAAGCGCGTGGGGAGATTCCTGATGTGCCGGTGTACTTGAACAGCCCGATGGCGGTTGACATGACCGAGATCTACCGCAAACACCATGCCGAACACCGTCTGTCCGACGAGGAGTGCCGTGGTCTTTGCCAGGTGGCAAAAATGGTGAGCACCGTTGAAGACTCGCGCGCCCTGGTGGCGCAGCGGCACCCGGCCGTCATTGTGTCGGCCAGCGGCATGGCGACGGGCGGGCGTGTGTTGCACCACCTCAAGGCCTTGGGGCCAGACCGACGCAATAGCATTGTTTTTGCTGGGTTCCAGGCCGGTGGCACGCGCGGCGGCCGGATTGTGGCAGGCGAGCCGCGCATCCGGATTTTTGGCGAGGAGGTGGCCATCAACGCCGAAGTGGTGTCGCTGTCTGGCATGTCGGCGCATGCCGATGCCGGGCAAATCGTGCAGTGGCTGGGAACTGCGCCACAAGCGCCGCGTGGCGTCTTTTTGAACCACGGTGAGCCGGCAGCAGCAGATGCATTGCGACAACGCATTGAACGTGAACTGGGGTGGATTGCCAAGGTGCCTCGCTTGGGCGAGGCGGTTGATTTGGCGATCTGATTCAACACGCCATTGGCGCCGTTGGCGCCGTGACAGTGCAGGGCGCGGACAAGAACAGTTGGATTGAGCCCGCTAGGGCAAGGGCAGGCCCAATCGCTCGCCCGCAGGCTGCAATGGCCCCAAAGGATTCACCTGCTTGTCCACCCGCTCGATGTGCGCTTGGCCCGAATAATTCCGAAACAAAACCGTGTCGGCGCTGACCACAATCAGCGCTTCGAAGCGCCAACCGGTCAACCGTGTGGTGCGCACGGCATTGACAAAGTCCAGCAGGAAGTTGCCCTCGCGAACCCGGTTTTCGCGTTCGAAGCGGAACGTGTAGCCCCGGCAGGCCGTCTGGATGTCAATGCAGCGGCGGATGCCGGCGTCAAGCTGGCTGATGGGCACACCGGGATGGGGCGTCAGGCGAACCACGATTTCGGGGTAGGACACCAGCGTCACGTTGGGGCCAGCCACGATGTCAAAACCCAAAGGCCCCAACTCATTAAGCCGTGTTTGCAACGGCAAAATACGCTCTGCGGCGGCACGGGCTTCTTCAAAACTGCCAAAGCTGCCGCCGTTGTCAGAGCTGCCTTTGGGCAACAAGCTGGTGCACGATGACATGAAGAAGCTGGCTGCCAACAGAAAAAAGACCGAGTAGCGCATGCGCAACTGTCGCAGACCAGACGATTGCCGGGTTTGACGAGCATCAAGGCTGTGGGGCATGTTTTGAGAGGAATTTAAAGAAAATTGGGGTCTAAGTCACGAAAAATATGGATTAGTAGCTTCTATAATCATAGCACTACTGATTTCACTTGAGTCGTCCAGCGTGCCACCGATTGCTCTCGGTGGCGACAGGTTTTGATTGATTGCTTCGCAACTCCTCATGCAGGGCCCGAACCTCGGTGCGCAACGCCGCAATCTCTTGCATCAAGTCGCGCTCGATCTGCCTTTCCTCGATTTCAACCAACATGGCAGCCACGGATGCCGTGACAAGGGAGAGCACTGCCAGACCAAGAAGCACGACCAGAACCGCAAACGCACGGGAGGCGTGCGTGCTGGGAACAATGTCGCCGTAGCCCACTGTGGCTGCGGTGGCAAACGCCAGCCACAGGCCGTCCGCCAATGTCACAGCCCGAGGTTCAATGACCCAAAACCCCACGCCACCCAGCCCCATGATCAAAATGCAGAGCAGCAATGAGTAGATCAAGCCGCGGCGGGTGAGGAGCTGTTTTCGCTTTTGCCATTGCTTCGTTGAGGGGGTTTGCTAGTGAGGTTGGGCCGCCAATTTATCAGTGTGGGTCGGTTGCAGTTCTTGCCGGGCCAAAGGCCCTTCATGTTGGCGATGATCAAACACGGCATGCCTTCGTGGCACTCTAAACACCTGCGGCGATGACATTGACAAATGTCAATTGCCGCTGGGAGTGGCCATGCAAGACTTGGCGGATCGCTTGAAAGTGAGAGTCTCCCAGTGAGTGTTCGAAACCTTGAGGCGCTGTTTCAACCGGCGTCGATTGCGGTGATTGGCGCGTCTGATCGAGATGGCAGCGTGGGCGCAGTCATGCTGCGCAATCTCAAAATGGGCGGCTTCAAGGGCCCGATCTGGCCGGTGAATCATCGTCACGCGGCAGTTGACGGCGGGCAAGCGTGGCGCGACGTGGCTTCTCTGCCGCATGCGCCTGATCTGGCGGTGATTTGCACGCCGGCCCAGACCGTTCCTGGCCTCATCGCCGAATTGGGGCAGCGGGGCACGCGCGCCGTGATTGTGATCAGTGCTGGGCTCAGGCAAGCCGCAGAGGCCGAGGGGCCGTCTCTGGAGCAGGCGATGTTGGACGCGGCGCGTCCCCATTTGCTTCGGATTTTGGGGCCGAACTGTATCGGTGCGCTGGTGCCCGGGTTGGGCTTGAACGCGAGTTTCGCGCCGGGCAACGCCTTGCCTGGGAAGCTGGCCTTTGTGACCCAGTCAGGCGCCTTGGCCACGGCGATGCTGGACTGGGCGCATGCGCAAAACATTGGGTTTTCGCACTTTGTTTCCTTGGGTGACAGCGCCGATGTCGACTTTGGTGATGTGGTTGACTACCTTGCCAGCGACCCGGCCACGCGGGCGATCCTGCTGTATGCGGAATCAGTGAAATCAGCCCGAAAATTCATGTCGGCCACCCGTGCCGCCGCGCGCAACAAGCCGCTGATCATCGTCAAGGCCGGGCGCGCGCCAACGGGCGCTCAAGCGGCCGCGTCACATACGGGCGCCCTTGCCGGTTCTGATCTGGTGTTTGACGCGGCAATCCGACGCGCAGGCATGTTGCGCGTTGATACGCTGGAGGCCCTGTTTGATGCCGCCGAAACCCTGGCTCATGCCCGACCGTGGCGCGGCGAGCGATTGGCCATCCTGACCAATGGCGGCGGCGCAGGTGTGTTGGCCGCCGACGCGCTCGAACTTGGCGGCGGTCGGTTGACCTCTTTGTCCGCCGATACCGTGGCCCAGCTCGACCGGTGCCTGCCCGCCACCTGGTCGCACGGCAATCCGGTGGACATCATCGGTGATGCGCCAGTCAAGCGTTATTGCGACGCCTTGACGGTGTTGCTGGATGCGCCCGAGGTTGACGCCGTGTTGTTCATGCACGCACCGACGGCCATCGTCGGCTCTGCCGCGATTGCCGAAGCCTGCCTGCCGCTGATGGAAACGACCGCCAAGACGATGTTGGCCTGCTGGCTCGGCGGCAACGCCGTGGCGGCGGCACGCAAGGCCAGCAGCCAGGCTGACGTTGCGTGTTACAGCAGCCCGGAGCGCGCCATGGCAGCCTGGCTTCAATTGGTCAACTATTCGCGAAATCAACAGGCGCTTCAGGAAATTCCGCCGGCAACGATCGAAGGCTTCAAGCCAGACCTGGCAAGTGCGCAGGCTTTGCGCGAACGGGCCGTTCGGGAGGGGCGCGGGTGGCTGGACGCTACAGAGGCTCAGTCGCTTTTGCAGGCTTATGGAATTCCCACGGTAAAAACCGTTCACGCAACGGATGTTCAGGGGGCGGTCGCAGCGGCGGAGAAAATGGGCTACCCGGTCGCGCTGAAAATCATTTCTCCCCAGATCACGCACAAGACCGATGTTGGCGGCGTTGCGCTTAGCCTGACTGGCGCCTCTGAGCTGGGCGACGCAGCCCGTAGGATGATGCTTCAGGTGGCAAGTCAACGGCCGGACGCTGAGTTGCGGGGCTTCGCCGTGCAGCCGATGGTGTTGCGTGGAAACGCTAACGAGCTCATTGTGGGAATCGCATCCGACCCCGTGTTCGGCCCGGTCGTGTTGTTGGGAGAAGGTGGCGTTGCGGTGGAATTGCGTAAATCCCATGCGGTTGCCTTGCCGCCGCTCAACATACCACTGGCGCACGACCTGCTTAAAAGGAGCCAACTCGGCCCGCTATTGAGTGCTTTTCGGGGTCGGCCAGCCGCCAACGAACAGGTTTTGCTGGACACCTTGGTTAAGGTGTCACAAATGGCCTGCGATCTGCCTTGGCTGGCCGAACTGGACATCAACCCATTGCTATTGGATGAACAGGGTGTGCTGGCGGTGGACGCTCGGGTAAAGCTGCGCACGGTGCCAGCAGGCGAATCCAATCGCCTCGCCATCCGACCCTATCCGGCAGCGCTTGAAGAGCGGGCGCAGCTGGCCGGGCAAGAGTTGCTTTTGCGCCCCATCCGCCCTGAGGATGGGGCGCTGCTGATGGCGTTTTATGCCAATGCTTCTTCGTCTGACATGCATTTGCGCTTCTTCTTCTCGCGCCGCTCTGTGCCGCACTCTGAATTGGCCCGTTATTCCCAGATTGATTACGACCGGGAGATGACCTTTATCGCTGTGGGACACCAAAACTTGAGTCAACCCTTGATGGCTGGGGAGGTTCGCGCTGTATGCGACCCGGACAATTTTTTGGCGGAATTCGCGGTTCAGGTAGCTGCCGATTGGCAAGGCAAGGGCTTGGGTCGGGTGCTGCTGGAAAAACTCATCGGCTACTTGCGCGCGCGCGGAATCGAGCGTGTCGTCGGTCAATGCCTGACCGAAAATTCTGCAATGGCCAGGTTGGCGCGGGAATGCGGATTCATCGTCTCGCCGGGCCTAACGCAGGGCGTATTGGCACTGCAGCTGGATTTGACCGAAGTGGGTGCAACTGCCATCTGAATCCGGCGAAAGACCATTGGTTTGTAGGCAGGCACCATCGTCTGGCTTCTTGTTGGACGGTGCCTTCGACAACCTTCTGGCTTGGTACGACAACCAACAGCGTTGTTTGAACATGTGTCTGGCGATGGCGCGCGTCGTCGCCGAATAGTTGCACCTGCTCTATTCACACTCAAATTGTCTCAATTTGAGCCTGGGGAATAGCGCCATCTCCCTGGGTCTGGTGCGACACTTCCCCCGATTTTCTCGTTTGCACAGGTGTCAAAGGAGCGAAGCATGGTGAAGTTCGCAGTGTCCGCATAGTTGTTGGCAGGCCGCCCAGGCGCTGGCGCAGAATGCCGCTGGCAAAGAGTCCTTTCGGTTCAGGCACAGCAGCAGGGCCGCCAAGACGCGTATCAAAGCCCGCGAAAGCGCCCGCAAAGACGCCAAGACACCGATGACACCCCATGAGTCCAACGATCCGTTTTAAGGGCGCGCGGTCAAAGGCAAGGGGGCAAAGAAAAACCAGCTATTGAGTACACTTATCCACAGTTGCTGGTTCAAAAACCAGCAACCCGCCCTGGGTCAATATTGGATCGGCAGGGTCGGTCAATATTCAATCGGCGCTGACAGCCATGCTCAAGCTCAAGAAGGACGGGGCCATTGCCCACGCCCGAAAGCACGTAGCGGGGCATCGCTGGTTGCCTGCGCCCTTGCGCAGCCAACCCGTGACGGATGTCGTTGCCGTCGAAGCTATTCAACCCGTCAACGCGGACGGTGAAGACGCTGGTGCTGCCAGTGCCGAGCAGACGGTAGACGGTAGACGAGGAGGAGGGAGCGGCGGTCGCGGCTTGGATTTTCTTGGGCCAGAAAATTTCGTTGAAACCCTGGTTAATGAAATTAACCTATTTAGCAAATATACCTTTTAGGTTATCATAGACCATGGAAAAGAGCATCGCTCACTGCCAGCTAGCCATTGTGAAAGCTTTGATCGAAGCCGGAAAGCGTACGTGCTACGGCCAGCGCTTTCAGGGGTGCTCGTGATTTGGGTATCAACAATTTGGCTGGGATGTGCGGCGTTGTCATTACGCTCACATCGGCTGACTTCTACAAAAGCATGACGACGCACACAGATCATCGAATTTGGCAGGACGTGTACCACGGCAAGATTCCCAACAGTGCCGATGTCTACGTCAAG
Organism: Rhodoferax sp.; assembly: GCA_031428695.1. Classification (GTDB taxonomy): domain Bacteria; phylum Pseudomonadota; class Gammaproteobacteria; order Burkholderiales; family Burkholderiaceae_C; genus JANYCG01. The sequence continues at coordinate 23,806 of JANOYE010000038.1, forward strand.
CTGACCGTCATAGATGACGTTTTGATCGTTTCTTTCAAGGAGCTATGACCATGAAATGTCCTGTTTGCGGCGCAGCGGAACTGATCCACGACACCCGCGACCTGCCCTATACCTACAAAAGCGAAACCACCACCCTTCCGGCGGTGACAGGTGATTTTTGCCCGGCCTGCGACGAGGTGATTCTGAACCGGGAGCATGGCGACCGCTATAGCGAGTTGCTGGGGCAGTTTCAGCGCCAGGTGAATGCAGCCTATGTCGATCCTGACTACATTGCCAAGGTGCGCAAGAAACTCGATCTTGATCAACGCCAGGCCGCCGAAATCTTCGGTGGCGGGGTCAATGCGTTCTCGCGCTACGAGAATGGCAAGACGCGACCTTCGCTGGCGTTGGTGAAGCTCCTCAAAGTACTTGAGCGTCACCCAGACCTGCTGAACGAGGTTCGAGTTGCGTGATCGTCTCGAAACCCGCCGTTTCTCGCTACCTCCAGTGAGAACGGTTTTGGAGCACAACTTGCCGGTGTTGGTGCGAGACCGCACCCACTTCTCAGCGGGCTTTCTTTCAGTTTTGCCTTGTCAATTCATGCGTCGCCCTGCGCCGGACAGATCACTCCGCTGGGCGTTTTGTCCACTTGGACTATTTGGCTTGGGAGCGGCGCATGGCCCTGACCCGCTTCGGGAAAGCCAAGCTGAGCGCGTGGCGACTGTTGAGCGGCACGTTTGTCCTGGCGGCCTCCTTTGTGTTTTTCTCCTACAGCTATCGACCCAATGGTCATGAGGGTCATACCGGGGCCTTTGTGACGACACAAACCTCGTCACAAAACAAAAAAGGCTCACTGAAGTGAGCCTTTACTGTAGCGGACTACCGCTATTTATCTGGTTGCGCGAGAAGGATTTGAACCTCCGACCTTTGGGTTATGAGCCCAACGAGCTACCAAGCTGCTCCATCGCGCGGTAAGAGTGAATTATACCCGATTAAGCCTTCGCTTCGTCAGCAGCAGGGGCTTCAATTTGTTCAGGGCGATCTAGCAGCTCGACCAAAGCCATGGGCGCGTTGTCGCCAACGCGGAAACCCATTTTCAGGATTCGTGAATAACCACCGGGACGGGCTTTGAAGCGCGGGCCCAGGTCGTTGAAGAGTTTGGTCACGCTGTCGCGGTCGCGCAGGCGGTCAAAGGCTAAGCGGCGATTGGCCAAGGTAGGCACTTTGGCCAAAGTGATCATGGGCTCAATCACGCGGCGCAGCTCTTTGGCCTTGGGCAATGTGGTTTTGATGACCTCGTGCGCAATGATGGAGTTCATCATGTTGCGCAGCATGGCGAGGCGGTGCTCGCTGGTGCGGTTGAGTTTGCGTAGTCCGTGTCCGTGGCGCATGGTGATTTCCTTTACTTTATTTAACCAGCAGCCGTGTCAGGTACTGCCGGGGCGCTCACCCTTAAGAGGCGAGACAGGTGCAAGCGCGAATCAGCGCTTTTCCAAGGCGGCAGGTGGCCAGCTCTCAAGCTTCATGCCCAAGGTCAAACCACGCGACGCCAAAACTTCTTTGATTTCATTGAGCGACTTGCGACCCAAATTTGGCGTCTTGAGCAACTCGTTTTCGGTGCGCTGAATCAGGTCACCGATGTAATAGATGTTTTCGGCCTTGAGGCAGTTGGCGGAACGAACGGTGAGTTCGAGTTCGTCAACCGGGCGCAGCAGAATCGGATCAAATTGGGTGTTTCCACGGGGCGCTGGTGCATCGAACGCAGCGAGTTCGCTGCCTTCAAGCTGCGCAAACACGGCCAACTGCTCGACCAAAATCTTGGCCGATGTGCGCACCGCGTCTTCTGCGGAAATCGCGCCATTGGTCTCAATCTCGACCACCAGCTTGTCCAAGTCGGTGCGTTGCTCAACGCGGGCGCTTTCGACGGTATAACTGACACGTTTGACGGGAGAAAAAGAAGCGTCCAACACAATGCGGCCAATGGATTTGGTCGTTTCGTCGCCATGGCGGCGCATTGATCCGGGTACATAACCACGGCCTTTTTCGACCTTGATCTGCATGTCCAGCTTGCCACCGTGTGACAAGTTGGCAATAACGTGCGCCGGATTGATGATCTCGACGTCGTGCGGTGTCTGAATGTCAGCTGCCGTGACGACGCCTTCCCCGTCTTTGCGCAGACTCAGGGTGACTTCTTCGCGATTGTGCAGGCGGAAAACCACGCCTTTCAAATTCAACAGAATGTTGACGACGTCTTCCTGGACGCCATCAATGGACGAATACTCGTGCAAAACCCCGGCAATTGTAACTTCGGTAGCGGCGTAACCTGGCATCGACGACAGCAGGACACGGCGAAGCGCGTTGCCCAGAGTGTGGCCATAACCACGCTCAAACGGCTCCAGTTCAACTTTGGCGCGATTCAGGCCCAGTTGCTCAACATTGATGGCTTTGGGTTTTAGCAGATTTGATTGCATGCAGACTTCCTCTCAATACCCCCGGCTCGTTACACCGGTAAGGCTGGTGAAGCACCTGGTGGACGGGTAACCGCAAACCAGGGACGGATTCGAATGAAAAACGATAATGAAAATGAACAGCCCGTAATGAAACGGATGAACAGTGATTAACGTGAATTAACGTGAGTAGAGTTCGACGATCAGCGATTCGTTGATGTCAGAACCAAACTGGTCGCGGTCAGGCACCTTCTTGAAGACACCTTCGGCTTTGTCGGCATTGACTTCAACCCAGGCCGGCATGCCAACCTGTTGCGCCAATTGCAAAGCTTCGACCACGCGGTTTTGCTTTTTCGACTTGTCGCGGATGGCAATGACATCGCCAGTCTTGACCATGTAAGACGGAATGTTGACCGACTGGCCGTTGACCGTCAAGGCCTTGTGAGAGACCAGCTGGCGCGCTTCAGCGCGCGTCGAGCCAAACCCCATGCGGTAGACGACGTTGTCCAGGCGCGACTCCAGCAAGAACAACAAGTTCGCGCCGGTATTGCCCTTGCGGCGGTCCGCCTCGGAGAAATAACGACGGAACTGGCGTTCCAGCACGCCATACATGCGTTTGACTTTCTGCTTCTCGCGCAGTTGCAGACCGAAGTCAGACGTGCGAGCGCCAGAAGTGCGGCCATGCTGGCCGGGTTTGGATTCGAACTTGGCCTTGTCTCCGATAGCGCGGCGCGCGCTCTTCAAAAACAGGTCAGTGCCTTCACGGCGTGAGAGTTTGGCCTTGGGGCCTAGGTAACGTGCCACTTGAACTTCCTTTATGTCATCTTCCGCAATTGCTTGCGGGAGCCATCAACCTGGGTTGGTGGCGGTGGGCTTGTTGAAAAATGCTTTTTACGGCGCTGGCGATTGCAAAGCAATCAGATCCTGCGGCGTTTCTGCGGACGGCAGCCGTTGTGGGGAACGGGTGTGACATCGGCAATCATGTTGATGCGGATGCCCAATGCGGCCAAAGCGCGCACTGACGACTCACGACCAGGACCTGGGCCTTTGATCTCGACGTCCAGGTTTTTGATGCCCTGTTCAACGGCGGCACGACCAGCAACTTCAGACGCCACCTGAGCGGCGAATGGTGTTGACTTGCGCGAACCCTTGAAACCCTGGCCACCGGAGGAGGCCCAAGACAAGGCATTTCCCTGGCGATCAGTGATCGTGATGATGGTATTGTTGAAAGACGCATGCACGTGGGCACTGCCGTCCGCGACATTTTTGCGGACTTTCTTGCGCACGCGTTGTGCTGCGGTGTTAACTGGTGCTTTTGCCATAGTGATCCTTCAGATCCTTTTATTTCTTCAATGCCGCAGCAGCTTTGCGCGGGCCTTTGCGAGTGCGGGCGTTGGTGCGAGTGCGCTGACCACGCATTGGCAAACCGCGGCGGTGTCGGAACCCGCGATAACAGCCGATGTCCATCAAGCGCTTGATGTTCATGGTGGTTTCACGGCGCAGATCGCCTTCGATCGTGATCTTGCCGATTTGATCGCGGATTTTTTCCAGATCACCATCGGTCAAATCTTTGACCTTTTTGGAATACGCAATGCCGCAGGCTTCGCAAATTTTGCGTGCGCGCGTGCGACCAATGCCGAAAATCGCCGTCAGGCCGATTTCAGAATGTTGATGCGGTGGAATATTGATACCAGCGATACGTGCCATGTTTGTCCTCTAAAACTCTTGCGCTAAAACGTCTGCGTTAACCCTGGCGCTGCTTGTGGCGCGGATCTGTGCAGATCACGCGAACAACGCCTTTGCGCCGGATAATTTTGCAGTTGCGGCAAATTTTCTTTACCGAAGCCGAAACCTTCATTTCATTCTCCTAAAACTTGTGTGAAACGATTCAAGTCGCCTTGAAATTCGCCTTCTTTAACAGTGACTCATACTGTTGCGACATCATGTAGTTCTGAACCTGGGACATGAAGTCCATGGTGACCACCACGATGATCAGCAAAGAGGTGCCGCCAAAGTAGAACGGCACGTTGTATTTCAAAATCAAGAACTCGGGCAACAAACACACCAGCGTGATGTAAATGGCGCCAGCGAAGGTCAGTCGGAGCAAAATCTTGTCAATGTATTTGGCGGTCTGGTCGCCAGGACGGATGCCCGGGACGAATGCGCCACTTTTCTTCAGGTTGTCAGCGGTTTCGCGGCTGTTGAAGACCAAAGCTGTGTAGAAAAAGCAGAAGAACACAATCGCCGCCACGTAAAACATGATGTAGATCGGCTGGCCGGGGGTCAACGAAGCGGCAATGTCCTTCAGCCAGCGCATTGACTCGCCGGTGCTGAACCAGCCCACAACGGTGGCCGGGAGCAGGATGATTGAAGACGCAAAAATCGGCGGAATCACACCGGCCATGTTCAATTTGAGGGGCAAATGCGAGGATTGGCCGCCATAAACCTTGTTGCCAACCTGGCGCCGGGCGTAATTCACCAAGATCTTGCGCTGGCCGCGTTCAATGAACACGACAAAATAAATTACTGCAACTACTAGCGCGACGATAAACAGGGCCACGATGATGCTCATTGCGCCGGTGCGGATCAATTCCAACATGCCGCCCAAAGCACTGGGCAGACCAGCCGCGATGCCGCCAAAAATGAGGATGGAAATGCCGTTGCCCAAACCGCGCTCGGTGATTTGTTCACCCAACCACATTAAAAACATGGTTCCAGCGGTCAGTGTGAACACAGCCGTCAGGCGGAACCCGAAACCCGGCGAAATTACCAAGCCAGCAGAGCTTTCCAGTGCCACGGCGATGCTCATGGATTGAAAAAGTGCCAGACCCAAGGTGCCGTAACGCGTGTACTGGGTGATCTTGCGCCGACCTGCTTCACCTTCTTTCTTCAATTGCTCGAAGGCCGGCAAAACATAGGTCAACAATTGCATGATGATCGACGCCGAGATGTACGGCATGATCCCCAACGCGAATACGGTGAAGCGGGACAATGCGCCGCCCGAGAAAACGTTGAACATCCCCAAAAGACCGCTTTGCTGACCTTTGAAGAATTGTTGCAGCTGGGCCGGGTCAATTCCCGGAACCGGAATGTGCGCGCCGACCCGGTACACGACCAAAGCGAGCAGCAAAAAGACAAGCCGACGACGCAGGTCGCCGAATTTGCCGGTTTTTGCCAATTGATTCGCGCTGGTTGCCACGGTTGTTCTCGGATGAATGTGCTAAATAGAGAAACGAAGACGCAGTGACTAGGCGACGCTGCCGCCAGCGGCCTCAATCGCAGCTTTTGCGCCGGCGGTAGCGCCAACGCCAGTCACTTTGACAGCCTTGGTAATCGCGCCTGTTTTGATGATCTTGATCGTCTTCGCGCTCTCTTTGACCAGTCCGGCTTGTTTCAGCGTGAGCATGTCAACTTCAGCGGCACCCAACAACTCCAGCGATGCCAACGTGACTTCCGCGTTGAACTGCAACTGGTGTGATTTGAAGCCACGCTTGGGCAAACGGCGTTGCAAAGGCATCTGACCGCCCTCGAAACCAACCTTGTGGTAACCACCCGCGCGTGATTTTTGGCCCTTGTGGCCACGACCCGCTGTTTTACCAAGGCCTGAGCCAATGCCACGACCCACACGACGTTTGTAGTGTTTGGCGCCGTCAGCCGGTTTAATGCCATTGAGTTCCATCTTCAACCCCTAAATTTCTTGCGATCCGGTCAAGCGCTTAAAGCACTTTGACCAGGTAACTGATCTTGTTAATCATGCCGCGAACTTCAGGTGTGTCCACCAGTTCACGGGTGCTGCGAATCTTGCGCAGGCCCAGGCCGCGCACGGTGGCGCGATGGTCTTCCTTGCAGCCGATGGGGCTTTTGACCAGCTGGACTTTTACGGTTTGTGGTGTCGTCATGTCAAAACTCCAGATCAGGCAAACAGCTCTTCAACCGACTTGCCGCGTTTGGCCGCGATTTCAGCAGGCGTGGTCGCATGTGACAAGGCGTTCAAGGTGGCGCGAACCATGTTGTACGGGTTGGTGGAACCATGGCTTTTCGCCACGATGTCGGTGATGCCCATGACTTCAAACACGGCGCGCATCGGGCCGCCAGCGATGATGCCGGTGCCCTTTGGGGCCGGTGCCATCATGACGGCGGCGGCGCCGTGCTGACCCATCACCTTGTGGTGGATCGAGCCGTTTTTCAGATTGATCTTGGTCAGGTTGCGACGGGCTTCTTCCATGGCCTTTTGCACGGCAGCTGGCACTTCTTTGGATTTGCCCTTGCCCATGCCGACGCGACCATCACCATCACCCACCACAGTCAGCGCCGCAAAACCCAGAATGCGACCGCCTTTGACCACTTTAGTGACGCGATTGATCGCGATCATCTTTTCACGCAGACCGTCCTCAGGACCTTCGGCCTTACCCTGCATTTTCGCTTGAACTTTAGCCATTCTTTAATCCAATTCTTAGAACTGCAAGCCTGCTTCACGTGCCGCGTCGGCCAACGCCTTGACGCGGCCGTGGTACGCAAAACCTGAGCGGTCAAACGCTACTTTTTCAACGCCGGCGGCTTTGGCCTTTTCAGCCACGCGCTTGCCAATGGCTTGCGCGGCAGCGACGTTGCCGCCTTTGCCTGCGCCGCCCAATGCTTTGCGCACATCGACTTCGGCGGTCGATGCCGCAGCCAGCACTTTGCCGCCGTCGCCTGAAATGACGCTGGCGTAAATGTGCAAGTTGGTGCGGGTCACAGTCAATCGCGCGACGCCTTGTGTGGCGATGCGGATCCGGGTCTGCCTGGCCCGGCGAAGACGCTGCTCTTTTTTGGTCAACATCATGCTGCCCCTTACTTCTTCTTGGTTTCTTTGATCGTGATCTTTTCGTCCACGTAGCGGATGCCTTTGCCTTTGTAGGGCTCAGGTGGACGAATTGCACGAATTTCAGCAGCCACCTGGCCTACGCGTTGGCGGTCTGCACCTTTGATCACGATCTCGGTCGGCGTTGGCGTTGCCACAGCGATGCCCGACGGCATCACTTTGTCGACCGGGTGTGAATAACCCACTGTCAAATTCAACTTGGCGCCTTGGGCCTGGGCTTTGTAACCCACACCAACCAGGCTTAGCTTTTTCTCGAAGCCTTTGGTGACGCCCACAACCATGTTGTTGACGAGTTGGCGCATGGTGCCGCTCATGGCATTGGCGGAGCGGGACTCATTGGCCGGCTTGAAGCTCAGCTTGCCGCCTTCGCTCACCACCGTCACCAGGGCATTCTGGCTCAACGACAAAACGCCGCCAGAACCTTTGACACTGATTTGATCGACTTTGATTGTCACGTCCACACCAGCGGGGACGGCAATCGGCATTTTTCCTATACGGGACATTTTCTATTTCTCCTCAATGCCACGCGTCAGGCGACGTAACAGAGCACTTCGCCACCGACACCGGTGGCGCGCGCTTTGCGATCAGTCATGACACCTTTGGGTGTTGTCACGATAGCGACGCCCAGGCCGTTTTGCACCTGGGGAATCGCGTCGCTGGCACGGTAAACACGCAAGCCGGGGCGACTGACGCGCTCAATGCGTTCGATGACAGGGCGGCCAGCGTAGTACTTCAAGGCAATTTCCAGCTCGGACTTGCCTTGGTCGTTGGTTACCTTGAAACCGTCGATGTAGCCTTCGTCTTTAAGGACTTGGGCTATCGCCACTTTCACTTTGGATGACGGAACTGAAACGGTCGTCTTTGCCACCATTTGGGCATTGCGGATGCGTGTCAGCAAGTCAGCGATGGGATCACTCATGCTCATATATATTCTCCTGCCTCGTTACTAGCCGGGGTTACCAGCTGGCTTTCATGATGCCGGGGATTTCTCCAGCGAAAGCCATTTCACGAATTTTTGCCCGAGCCAGCCCGAAGTGCTGGAACGTGCCACGTGGGCGACCCGTGATGGCGCAGCGGTTGCGCTGACGCGTCGGGTTGGCGTTGCGGGGAAGCTTTTGAAGTTCCAGACGGGCCTGGGCGCGCTCTTCATCGCTGCGTTTCGCGTCGTTCGAAATGCCTTTGAGTTCCGCGTGTTTTTTCGCGTACTTGGCAACCAGTTTGTCGCGCTTGAGCTCGCGCTCGATTAAAGCCATTTTTGCCACAGGTTACCTCAGTTCTTGAACGGGAAACGGAAGCCGGCGAGCAATGCTTTGCACTCTTCGTCGGACTTTGCAGTTGTGGTGATGCTGATATTGAGGCCGCGCAAGGCGTCAACCTTGTCATACTCAATCTCAGGGAAAATAATTTGTTCCTTGACGCCGATGTTGTAGTTGCCACGGCCATCAAACGCGCGCCCAGAGATACCGCGGAAGTCGCGCACACGGGGCAGGGCCACGGTGACGAAACGGTCCAGGAACTCGTACATTTGCACGCCGCGCAGCGTGACCATACAGCCAATTGCCTGGCCTTCGCGGATTTTGAATCCGGCAATGGCCTTTTTGGATTTGGTCACCACAGGCTTTTGGCCAGCGATTTTGGTGAGGTCGCCCACGGCGCTGTCCATCACCTTTTTGTCGGCGACCGCCTCGCTCACACCCATGTTGAGCGTGATCTTGGAAAGACGCGGAACCTGCATCGGGGAGGTGTAGCCAAATTTGGCCATCAAATCCGGAGCGATTTTTTCGCGATAGTGTTGTTGCAGACGTGCCATTGCAAATATCCTCTTAGGCCACTTTGATTTCTTCGCCGCTGGACTTGTAAACGCGAACGCGTTTGCCGTCAGCCTGCAGCTTGATGCCCACGCGGTCAGCCTTGCCGGTGACTGCGTTGTAAATAGCGACGTTGGACTGGTGGATTGGCATGGTTTTTTCAACGATGCCGCCGGTCACGCCCTTCATGGGGTTGGGCTTGGCGTGTTTTTTCACCAAGTTGATGCCCTCGACCACGACGTGGCTGTCGTCTTTGCGCAAGGAAACCTTGCCGCGTTTGCCCTTGTCACGCCCAGCCAGGACAATGACTTCGTCGCCTTTGCGAATCTTGTTCATTGCAGAATCCTTACAAAACTTCAGGAGCCAAGGACACAATCTTCATGAACTTCTCGGTGCGCAATTCGCGCGTCACAGGTCCGAAGATGCGGGTGCCGATAGGCTCCAGCTTGGCGTTGAGCAACACAGCCGCGTTGCCATCGAATTTGACGAGTGAACCATCAGAGCGGCGGATGCCCTTGGCGGTGCGAACCACCACGGCGCTGTAGATTTCACCCTTTTTGACGCGACCACGGGGTGCGCATTCTTTGATGCTCACCTTAATCACGTCGCCGACACTGGCGTAACGGCGCTTTGAGCCACCCAGCACCTTGATGCACAGGACGGACTTCGCGCCGGTGTTGTCGGCGACTTCCAGTCGAGATTCAGTTTGGATCATTTCAATTTATTCCCAACTTGCACCGCGCATTCTCGAGACACCCTGTGGGGATATCCAGTGATATGCTCAGTCAGTCTTGGGCCCGTCAACCTTGGCGTGAACCATTCACACCAAAGCCTTTGAGCAGATTTCCCGCCAACCAACTCCAAATTAACTTAAAGCCATATTGGCTAAGCACTAAAGAGTTTGTCCGGCAAGACCTTGGCTTTTTCAAGCCAAGCCCACGATTATGCCAAAGAAATTGGCGCGGGTCAACCAGTGGCCAAAAGAATTTAAGCCATGCGCCCCAAATTGCCGGTTGAATACTGGTCGCACAAGGCCTCAAAGGCCTTGATTTCGGGGTCTATGCCAGTTTCTTCGCGCAAGATTTTGCCGACTGTGGGGGCGAGTTTCCTTGCGAGAGCTGCATCCAGGAACAAAAGGCGGGAGCGGCGGGCCAGCACGTCTTCCACCTGGCGGGCATATTCAAAGCTTGCGGCAAACCGAACCATGGATTCCGTCAGCCCCTCCGCCAGCAGGGTGTCGCTGCCCGGCAACAACTGCACTTGTTGCTGGTCAGCGCCATAAGAGTGCAGCCCCGGCGCTTCACAAATGGAGCGCCAGCCCGTCGACGCCGGCATTGCGCCTTGCAGTGGCATTTCTGCGGTGGAAACCAGGTTTTCAGCCGGCTTGGGGGCTTTCAACAAGCCTTTTTTGAAACATTTTTCAAGGACGTCTTCGGCCATCGCCCGGTAGGTGGTCCACTTCCCGCCAGTCACGGTGACCAGGCCACTGCGGCTGACCAGCACCGTGTGTTCGCGGCTCAGGCCTTTGGTGTTGTCACCGTCATCGTCCAATGGCTTGACCAAGGGCCGCAGGCCGACCCAGGCGCTGCTCACGTCTTCCCGACACGGTGCCCGGCGCAAATACCGGGCAGATTCGCCCAAAATAAACTCAATTTCCTCGGCGAAAGGCACGGGCTCTCTGGGAAGGTCATCGCGCGGGGTGTCCGTGGTGCCCAAAATCACCTTGCCCAGCCAGGGCACAGCGAATAAGACCCGGCCATCCGACGTTTTCGGCACCATCAGCCCCACGTTGGCCTGCAGGAAAGCCCGATCCACCACCAAATGCACACCCTGGCTGGGCGCCACCATGGCCTTGGTCGGCTGGCGGCCGTCGTTGGGGTTGGCTTGCCCGTCTTTGAAGCGCAATTCATCGACCCAAACCCCAGTTGCGTTAATGACACAGGCGGCCTGAATTTTGATCTTCTGACCGGACTCCACGTCTTGGCACAACAAACCCACCACTTTGCCGCCGTCAAACAGCAAATCCACGGCCTTGCAATAGTTCACCAAGAGCGCGCCCTGGCCCGCTGCTGTGCGGGCCAGTGCCAGCGCGAGGCGGGCGTCGTTGAACTGGCCGTCCCAATACTTCACGCCCCCTTTGAGCCCTTCAGGCTGGGCAGTTGGCAGGTTTTCAAGCGTTTGCTGCCGGTTCAAAAACTCGGTTTTCCCCAGCCCGGCTTTGCCCGCCAAGGCGTCGTACAACTTGAGCCCCGCCCCATAAAACGGCGTTTCCCACCATTTGTAGGAGGGCATGATGAAGGCCAGCGGCTGCGCCAAATGGGGGGCGTTGTGCAGCAACGTGGTGCGTTCGTGCAACGCCTCGCGCACCAGCGCCACATTGCCCTGCGCCAGGTAACGCACCCCGCCGTGTACGAGCTTGGTCGCGCGGGAGGAGGTGCCCTTGGCAAAGTCATGCGATTCGACCAGCACCACGCTGAAACCGCGCGCCGCCGCATCCAGCGCCACCCCCAAACCGGTGGCACCGCCGCCAACAATCGCCAAGTCGTATTTGCGTGGCTCCGCCAAGCGGGCCAGAAGTTCGTCGCGAACGGTGGGAAGAGGCTGGTTTTGCAAAGTGTTGCCCCTCACAGCGCCCAGCCGCGCGAACGCGTTACTGCATGATGCCAGCGAGCCAATTTCTGTGCGCGGGCTTCGGCGGGCATGTTCGGCTCAAAACGCCGGTCCACGCCCCACTGCGCTGCCACTTCATCTGCGCCCGACCAGAAACCCGTGGCCAAACCCGCTAGATAGGCCGCCCCCAGCGCGGTCGTTTCCGTCACCTTCGGCCGCACCACCGGCACGCCAAGAAAATCAGCTTGCATCTGCATCAGCAAATTGTTGCGGCAAGCGCCACCGTCCGCCCGTAATTCAGACAATTCAATGCCCGAATCCAAGGCCATGGCGCCAAACACATCGGCGGACTGAAGCGCTATTGACTCCAGCGCTGCCCGGGCAATGTGGGCGCGGCTGGTTCCCCGGGTGATGCCCAGTAGCGTACCCCGCGCATGGCCGTCCCACCAGGGCGAGCCAAGGCCAGCAAATGCGGGCACCAAATAAACGTCACCGGTGTCCGTTACGCTTTCAGCCAGGGATTCGATCTCGTCCGCTGAACCAATGATCCCCAGGCCGTCACGCAGCCACTGAATGGTGGCGCCTGCGATGAAAACCGAGCCCTCCAACGCGTAACAGGTGGACGACCGTGCCCCTTTCGCCCCGGCCGGGCCTTGCCAAGCCACCGTGGTCAACAACTTGTGCTGGCTGGCCACGGCGGTGGTGCCCGTGTTCATCAACATGAAACAGCCCGTGCCGTAGGTGTTTTTGGCCATGCCCGGCGCAAAACAAGCCTGGCCAAATGTGGCAGCCTGCTGGTCTCCCGCAATGCCGGCGATCTCGATGGG
>JANOYE010000039.1:0-24864 GCA_031428695.1 Rhodoferax sp.
CGCGATCAACACGTTCAAAGCAAACTGCTGCGCTTTTTTGTCACTCGGCAGCGCAACGAGTGTGGCGCGGATTTTTTGCCAATAAACCAGAATCACCGCGAAGATGGCGCCAGTCTGGATGGCGATGTCAAACACCTTGCCCTTCTCGTCGTCAAAACCGAGCAAGGCGCCGGCCAGTATCAAATGGCCTGTGGACGAGATCGGCAAAAACTCGGTCAAGCCTTCGACCACGCCCATCACGGCGGCTTTGAACAATAAGACAAAATCCACGGGCGCTCCTTTAAAGAGCGGGGATTATCGCTGGCGGCTTCAGCCGTCAGCCCGCCCACTCGCCGCTGCACCCGCACTACCGGCCAACCGCCCCGGCATTTCACGCCGCCATTTTGCTGCTCAGGTCACAAACAGGGCATTTCGTCGCAAAGCGCTGGGCGCGCCTCGCTGCCGCTGGCAAAGTCCGTTCCATTGATTTTTCAGGAGCGCACCATGTCACTTACACCGATCGTTGCCATCCACATGACAGCCGCCATTCTGGCCATCGCCACCGGCCCCATCGCACTGTGGGCGCGCAAAAGCCGCCTCCAGCGCCCCCGCTTGCACCGCGCCTTCGGTTACGGCTGGGTCACCTTGATGCTGGTAGCGGCTATTTCGGCGATCTTCATCCGCAGTGAAATCGGCTTGCACGTGCCGTTTGGCAACTTGTCTTTCAGCCCCATCCACCTGCTGATTCCGGTGGTGCTGGCCATGCTGTTTGTGGCGTTTCGCTTCCTCATCAAAGGCAACATTCGGGGCCACCGCTTGACGATGGTGAACCTGTACATCGGGGCTTGCCTGGTGGCGGGCTTTTTCACCCTCGCGCCGAACCGCTACCTCGGCAGATTGGTTTGGGGTGAGTGGCTGGGTTGGGCCTAATTTCTAGTTTATTAATTATTTTATCTTGTAAATAGTAAATAAATATAGTTATTTTACTTAAATAAACATAGCAAATTATCTAATATTTACGTGACTTAAGTACCATTTATTTCTTCATACATTTTTACACATTATTTATACCATGATCATCCAACTCATCACCCAACACCCCGAATCCATCTTGGAAATCGTCAAACGCACGCCCACCTGGGTCTGGGGCCTCTTCGCGGCCCTGCTGGCGCTGGGCCTCAGCCAATTGCGCGACCAGCAGCCGAGTCTTCGGCGCGTCACTTTGGTGCCCATCGGCATGATGGTTTTTGGCCTCTACGGCCTGTGGTCGGCGTTTGGCAGCAGCCCGCAAATCGCGGCGGTGATGCTGATTTGGCTGGCCGCCACACTCCTGGTCAGCGGCGCGATGTTGTTTCTCCCCGTCCGCTCAAAGGCCCGTTTTGAAGCGGCCACGGCGCAGTTCTCGGTGCCCGGCAGCGTGGTGCCGCTGGTGTTGATTCTGGGCATTTTCATGACCAAATACCTCGCCGGTGTCGAGCTGGGCATGAACCCCAGCGTGGCTCGTGACGCCAGTTTTGCCCTGCCCATCGGCCTGCTCTACGGCGCGTTCAACGGCCTTTTTGCCGCCCGGGCGCTGCGCCTGATTCGCCTGGCCCGCCTCGCTGCGCCCCATCGGGCGGGCGCTCGCCAAATGACACAGGGAGCCTGAACCATGACACGCGCCGAACGCCTGGGCGGCCTGGCTTTTCTCGCACTCAGCGCGCTGGCCGCACTGGCCGCAGGTGTGATGACGTTGGCCGTCACTTTCGGCGGCCCCAAACCCATCGCCGCGCTGGAGAGCATCAATTCGCCTTTTAAAGGCCTGGACTACCGCCAGATGCCCGCCATCAGCCGCTTCACGGCGCGCGACGGCACGGCGCTGGCTTACCGGCATTACGCCGCCACCCCGGCCTCAGCGACCACCAACGCAGCCGCGCCCCGCCGCATCGTGCTGGTGCACGGCTCCTCGGCCAGCAGCCGCTCTTTGCACCCGATGGCGCTGGCGCTGGTGGCCGGTGGCTTCGCGGTAGACGTGCTCGATATGCGTGGCCATGGCGACTCGGGCACGCGCGGCCACATCGCCTACATCGGCCAGCTCGAAGACGACGTCGCCGATTTCATGAAAACCGTGCCGCACGCCGGGCCCAACACCCTGCTCGGGTTCTCGGCGGGCGCCGGTTTTGTGCTGCGGTTTTCAGCATCTCCCCAAACCGCCCTGTTTGACCGTTACGTCTTGCTCGCGCCCTTTTTGGTGCAAGCGCCCACGAACAAACCGGGCAGCGGCTGGGCCTCGGTGGGGCTGCCGCGCTTCATCGCGCTGACGGTGCTCAACCGCTTTGGCATTGAGCGCTGGAACGATTTGCCAGTGGCGCAATTTGCGTTGACCGCCGAAGCCGCCAAATTCCTCACCACGGGTTATTCCTACGCGCTGGCGACCAATTTTGGCACGCACCTGGATTACGCCGACGACATCCGGCGCGCGCCCGCCAACTTGAAGTTGATCGCAGGTGTGGACGACGAGTTGATGTTCCCCGAGCGTTATGCCGACGTGTTCAAAGCCGCTGGCAAAGACCATGCTGTGACCCTGGTGCCCGGCGCCAACCACATCGGATTGACGCTCAACGCGCCTGCGCTGGCGGCGATTGTGGCGGCGTGCCGGGACTGAGCCGCCAACCCGCTATCCACTCAGCCGCAATTCGCGCCCTGAAGCCTGCATTTCGCACCTCTGGCCCGGCGCTTCATCGCAAACACATCGCAGGCCGAACCGGCCCCAGGCAAAGTCCATCCATCGCAAACCCACAACGCCCACTTGAAAGGAATTCACCATGAGCCGCACTGAACACAACACCCACGACCTGGACCGCATGGCGAACAAACGCGCCGGGCGCAAGATGGGCTGGTACCTGCACGCAGTGGTCTTCGTTCTGGTCAACCTCGGGCTGATCGCCATGGCGGCCCTGGGCGGTTATCACTGGCACATTTTCCAGGGCATCGGGTGGGCACTGGGCCTGTTCATTCATGGCCTATTGGTTTTCGTTTTCATGCCCGGCAATGGCTTGCGCGAGCGCATGGTTGAACGCGAGCGCGCACTATTGACGGTACAACTGGCGGCACAACCCTCGTTTCAGCGCGACCCCTGGTAATCAGCAGCAATGTTGGCATGCGCCTCAAACCCTAGAATCCCTTCACGATGAATGCCCCGATGACCGACGAAGAAATTGACCGCTTGGCCCGCAAACGCGCGGGGGCGAAGATGGGCTGGTACGCCCACGCCACGGTATACCTGCTGGTCAACATTTTCCTTTTTGCGATCTCTGCTGATGGCTTTGGGCAGGGCAGGCGCCCTTGGTCGATCTACCCTGCGCTGGGCTGGGGGTTGGGGCTGGCCTTGCATGGCGTGTCGGTGTTCTTGATAGGCGCGGGAAGCGGCATGCGCGAACGCATGGTGCAGCGTGAACGCGAACGATTGCAGCGGCAGAACAATGGCTCAGATGGCTGAAACCCTTCCTGAAGGCGGGGGCGCGGGGGCCACGCAATGAAGATCGACTGGCTCGAAAAGCTGCGTTTCTACCTGCAGGTGATGGCCTTTTGCCTGGCCATTTCAGCGATTCAGTTTGCTTTCCAGCCTGAGCGGCCTTACGTTGTGCCGCTCGTGTATTCGGTGTTGATCGGCGGCTTCACCTGGGCGTTGATTGATTTTGGCCGCCATTTTTTCCCCTCCAGCTCCGGCACCGGCTGGCCCACCGGCATGGGCGCGGTGGCTTTGCCCCTGGGCGGGATCGTGATGGGTTACTTGATTGGCACCGCGTTGTCCGACGCCTGGTTTGGCTGGTCATCGTGGGACGGCCATTCGCAATCGCAGTTGCGCGTCTCCCTTTTGATCACGGCGCTGGCCGGTATTGTCTGCACCTACTATTTTTACAACCGAGGCAAGAGTGCCTACCTCGAAACCAAGGTGTCGGAGGTCAGCCGCCAGGCCACCGAATCGAAACTCAGGCTTTTGCAAGCGCAGATCGAACCCCACATGCTGTTCAACACGCTGGCCAATCTGCGCGTGCTGATTGCCACAGACCCGGCGCGGGCGCTCACCATGCTTGACCACCTGAACAGCTACCTGCGCTCGACGCTGGGCGCCACGCGGGCCTGCGCCCATTCACTGCAAACCGAATTCGACCGCCTGCGCGACTACCTGGAGCTGATGGCCATCCGCATGGGCACCCGCCTTCGTTACGCGCTGGAGCTCCCGCCCGAACTCGCTGGCCTTCAGGTGCCGCCGCTGCTGCTGCAACCGCTGGTTGAAAACGCCATCAAACACGGGCTGGAACCGGCGGTTGGCGGCGGTTCGATCACGGTGGCCGCTTCGTTGGCCGCCGGCAGGCTGACGTTAACCGTCGCCGACACCGGCGTCGGGTTGAAAAACGGCTCGGCCTCGACCGGTTTTGGCTTGGCACAGGTGCGTGAACGCCTGCACACCCTGCATGGCCATCAAAACCTGCTGCAAATCATGCCGAACACTGGCGGCGGCACGCGCGTCTCGATCACCCTGCCCCAGGCCAGCCCGCCATGAGCCGCCCCGCCGCCACCGCCCTGATCGCCGAAGACGAGCCGCTGCTGGCCGCCGCGCTCAAAGCCGAGCTGGCCCTGGCCTGGCCTGAGTTGCAAATCGTGGCCACGGTGGGCGACGGCCACAGTGCCGTCGCCAAAGCGCTGGAACTGAAACCTGACGTGCTGTTTTTTGACATTCAAATGCCGGGGCAAAACGGGCTCGACGCTGCGCTTGAATTGGCCGACGAATGGCCCGAGCCCGGCGCTGCCGCCAATTCAGGCAAACCCTTTCCGGCCCTGGTTTTTGTTACCGCGTATGACCAATACGCCGTGCAGGCGTTTGAGGCGCAAGCGGTGGACTATCTCTTAAAGCCAATAAATCAATTTAGACTAAATAAAACTGTAAATAAACTGATATCAAGTCACATAAATAGGTCATATTCAGCTTCTATTTTTGATGATATTATTGACAAACTTAGAGCTATTTCAGGTACAAAACAGAAAATAACCGACAATTTTTTGACAGTCATTCAAGCCAGTGTCGGCAGCACGATTCACTTGGTCAAGGTGTCTGATGTGGCGTGTTTTGAGGCGGCCGACAAATATGTGCGGGTGGTGAGCCGCCCCACCGGTGGCAAGGCGGGCCGCGAGTACCTGATTCGCACCCCGCTTAAAGAATTGCTGCCGCAGCTTGACTCCGCTGTTTTCTGGCAAGTGCACCGGGGCTCCGTGGTGCGGGCCGAGTGCATCGAGCTGGTCAGCCGAGACGAGGCGGGCAAACTCTGGCTCACGCTGCAAGGTGTTGCGCAAAAAATGGCCGTCAGCCGCCTCTACGCGCACCAGTTCAAGGCGATGTAAAGCTGCGGCCTATCTGCCGTAGGCGCTGGATTGTGGCCGCTCGGCGGCGCCATTAAATCTACCTTTGTGATTTTCCTGCCAACCAGAAACAGGCTCTGAAAGGTGATTTGCGCACAGCCGGTTTGTTAAATAGTTGACAAATCAAAGGCCTGATGGCGCGTAACAATTTACACACATAATCTCCATAGATGTAGTATTGAGTTTCAAACAATTACAGACTTCGCGATTTAGTTCACAGTGTTTGGTAGGCGACCTCGGTGCAGAGGCCGTGTTCTGGAGGGTTCGACGATGGCTCATACAAAATCAAGGCCGAGCGTGGCGCGTCGAGGCACTGCCCTTGCCGTCGCCATTCAACTCGCCTTTGGCCCCGGCATCAATTCCATCGCGCAGGCCGGGCCGGTGTTGCCACAAGGCGCATCGGTTGTTAACGGCCAGGTCAACATCAGCAACCCCACGGCCAGCAGCATGCAGATCACTGCCAGCGGCGGGGCCATCGTCAACTGGCGCGCATTCTCCATAGGCGCAGGCGGCTTGGTGCAAATCGGTTTGCCCTCGGCCACCAGCGCCATGCTCAACCGTGTGACCGGCGCTGAGGCGTCGCAATTGCTCGGCGCGTTGCAAAGCAATGGCCGTGTTTTCCTCATCAACCCGAATGGCATCGTGGTGGGCGCCGGCGCACGCATCGACACCCACAGTTTTGTGGCTTCAACGCTTGACATGGCCGACAGCGACTTCCTCGCGGGCAAACTGCGGTTTCTCGCGGCGCCCGGCGCGGGCAGCATTCGCAATGATGGCGTCATCACCGCCGGGCCGGGCGGGCGCATTGCGCTGATCGCGCCTGACATTCAAAACACCGGCATCATCCAGGCGCCAGGCGGGCAAATTTTGCTGGCTGCGGGGCGCAAGCTGGAAATATCGAGCCTTGATTTTGAAGGCGTCACGTTTGAGATCCAAGCGCCGACCGATTCGGTGCTGAACCTGGGCAAACTGCTGGCCGACAACGGTGCAGTGTCGGCCTTCGCTGGCAGCCTGCGCAACAGCGGCGAAATCCGCGCCTCAAGAATGTTGCGTGATGCGGATGGCAGCATCCGCCTGCAAGGCAGCAACGAAGTCATCATCACCGGCGACAGCGTCATCCGGGCCGACGGCTCGGGCAGTGGCGTTGCCGGCGGCAACATCAAAATTCAAAGCGCCAACGGCACGACTCGGGTGGCCGGTGTGGTTTCAGCCACCGGTGCAGACGGCAAAGGCGGCGACATCCAGCTGCTGGGCGACCGCGTTGCCGTAGAAACCGGTGCGCGCGTGGACACCTCGGGCAGCGCGGGTGGCGGGCAGATTCTGGTGGGTGGCGACTTCCAAGGAACAAATACAGCAGTGCAAAACGCCAAACGCGTCTACGTGGCGGCTGATGCCCAGTTGAAAGCCGACGCCACAGGCAACGGTGACGGCGGCAAAGTCATCGTCTGGGCCGACGAAAACACCCGTTATTTTGGCAACCTCTCAGTGCGCGGCGGAGCCAGTGGCGGCAATGGCGGCTTCGCCGAAGTCTCCGGCAAAAAGAATCTGGAATTTGCTGGTGGGGCTGACCTGGCCGCGCCTGCCGGTCAAAGCGGCACGCTGCTGCTGGATCCGCTGGACATTTTGGTGTCGACCGGGGGCGGCATTCTGCCGTCTGTGGTGGACCAATTCAGCGACTTCGCTGGCAACGTCGTCACAATTTCTCCCACCAAGATCGCTGCGATCAACGGCAGCGTCGTGTTGCAGGCCGAGCGCGACATCTACTTCATGGATCCCGTTGCCATGACAGCAGCAGGCGCCGGGCTGACGGCCACCGCAGGCGGCGCCACGTTCGATTCTGCCAACGGCGGCCAGATCTTTTTGAACCAGAACATCAGCACCACCGGTGGCGCGGTGACGATGCGGGCCGTTGGCATTTCCGGCGCGGGCACGATCACCACCACTGGGGGCGCGGTAGATTTGATGACCTCGGGCACCTTGAGTTATTCCAGTGCCATCAGTTCCGCCGGCGGCGCGGTCAAATTAACCTCCACTCTGGGTTCCGTAAACGATGCCCAAGTGGATGCGGGGTCGGGTTCAATCCAAGTAACCGGGAAAACCGGTATTGCCAGAACTGGCAATGTCAACGGAACCGGAGTGTTCACAACTACCGGTGATGCATCTTTCACCACCACGCAAGGTGGCGTCCTCGGCATTCGGGCAACGGCGAACACCGTTAATATTGCCGCAACCGGGGGCGCTGTCAGCGCGTCAGTGAATGCCGCGAACCGGATCAACGCCAGTTCGTCCAATTCCACGGTGGTTTTGAGCAATATTGGCGGGCCGCTTCGGATCGGAAACGTCAGCAGCAATTCGATTGTGGAGTTCATATCCAGCGGCGGCATCGAACAGGCGCCGGGCGGTTTGATCACAACGCCATTTTTGGATGTGCTTGCGTCCAACAGCGCTGCCACAACGGGTTCTGCGGCAGCGCCATTGCGGGTTGCGCTTCCTGCGCAGTCCCCAACGCTGGACTTGCGGCTGGAAGACCAGGCGGCGCCCGCCTACGTCGATCTGGTGGGCAGCCCGGCGCTTTCCCGCCTGCACCTCACTGGAACCGTTGCAGGACTCGGCGGAACCACCATAACCGGTGCCAGCAATTTGCCGGTTTTGGCATTGTCGAACGGCGGGTCGGTGCTTAACGCCAATGCCACCTCTAGCGGTGGCCTGATGACAGGCTTCGTCTTGAGCGTCTCCAATGGCGGCCTGAATTCGACCATTTTGGATTTGGCCAGCGCGAACGTCTCGTTGTCCAGTCAAGGCCCCATGGCGCTGAGCAATGTGGTGAGCACAAGCCTGAATGCCAATGCAGCCGGCCCGGTGACCATTGGCACGGCCACGACCACGGGCGCCAGCGGCATCGTGGTGAACGCCCAAAAATGCAATTTGAGCTTCTCGGCGTGTACGGATGTGAGCCCCATTGCCGCGGGCACACTGGTTGCGGGCGGCACGGGCAGCATTCAATTGACATCGAGGGACAATGGCGACATCAGCGCCACCAACGTGTCGGCCGTCGGCGGGTCAGTTTTCGTGAATGCGGGATCGGTCTACACCAACTCGTCAGATCGCGGCCCCAACTTCAACAAGCGCTTCGTCACAGCGGGCCATATCAATTTGGGCACGGTTGTCGCTGGTGGTTCGTTCCAGGCCATCAACCGCGGGGCAGGCAACATCACAATTGCCAACCCCGTGACAGCCGGTGGCAGTGTCAGCGTTCGAGCAGGTGCGAGTTACAACCACGACGGCATCAACTTCACCCCCAATGTCCTGACGCCGTCCACCATCAACGTGGCGGGTTTGACGGGAACCTCCGTCAACATCACCAACAACGGAACAGGCGCAGTCACCGCTTCGGGCAATCTGGTTGCCACCTTCGGCAACCTTTCCGTGAGCGCTGCAGACGGTACCGTGAGCGCGATGGGGGCACACACCTCGCAGGCGGCAAGCTCGTTCACGTCGAGCAGAAACACTGTGTCTTTGGGGACGATCACCACCGCCAACTCCAACGCCACGGTTTCGATTTCGGCGCAAAACGACATCGCCTTCCAATCCGTCACAGCCAATGGCGCCACCGCCAATGTCAGCATGACGTCGACGCAGGGCAGCATCAAAACCAGCCTCGACAACGCGGGTGCAGATATTTCCTCCGGCGGCACGGTTACTTTGACAGCCAATGACGCAACGAATGGCGTGATTGGCGACGCCAGCTTCGCCCGGCCGATGGACATTGTGGCGGGGGCAACCAAGGCCGTAACTTTGTCGGCTGGTCGAAACATTGGTGATTCCGGACGCGAAGTCAATGTTGACACCGGCGGCGTCATCAGTGCCACCAGTAATGGCGGCCGGTTCTTCGTTTCGGCTGAAACCATGGCGGGCGCTGCAAAAACCGTCACAGGCATCAAATTGTCTGCATCGGCCGCAGGTATGGGTGTTGCCGGGACCTCGACTTTTACTTCGCAGGACTTGTCTGTCAACGCCGTCAGTGACGGCAGCACAATCACCATTGGCGACGTTGTGCAGAGTGCCAATCGGTTAGACGAATTCCGCTTCACCGCATCCGGTTCTGGCCTGAACTTTGGCAACGTCAACCTGGCGACGGCCACCGGTTTCAACCAGTTCTCTCTCTCCTCGAACGGTTCGTTGACGCAGACGGCGCCCGGCACCAACAACATTACCGCCGGGCGCATGAACCTTTCAGCCGGAACGGGGGATGTGAGCGTTGGCAATGTGACTGCCGCATCAGCGGTGATTTTGTCGCCCGCGAACGACAACAGCATTACGATCAGCGGTGCCAATATCACCACGCGAAATTTGTTGGGTGACGCTGTCGACGTCAGCGGTGCCAATCTGGCGCTAGGGTTTGGCACCACAACGGAATCGGTCAGATCAACGGGTACCCGCAGGGGCAGAGCCAACAGCAGTTTCGACTCGGTGGCAGGTCAATATCCGCTGGATGAGTTGACACTGAACGCGTCGGGCAGCCTGAGCACTGCGTGGAGCGTCGCCAGTGCCACCTCCGCCCGATTGACCGGGACCGGCATCACCATAGGCGGTGCCGGGACCGTCAGCGGTGGCGCGTTTGTCAACCCGAGTTTTTATGTTGACGCAGTGAGCCTCTCAGCCGGGTCTGGCGCCTTGGCGGTTTCTGGCTTGGTTTCCGCAGCCGATGTCTCGGTCGACGGCGCAACTTTGAGCACTGGCATTGTCGCGGCCAGCCGGTTCCTGAATTTTGGCGACGCCGGCACGGCCTCCATCACAACCGGAACCTTGAGCGGCACCAGCGGCGTGACGCTCAACTCAGGCAGCTTCGCCACCGGCAACATCTCAACCGGCGGGTCGTTGAACATCACGGCCAACGCAACCGGCAGCCAGGTATTTGCCCCGTCGGTTGCGATGAACGCAAGCAATACCACCATAACAGCCTCCAATGGAATCAATTTGGGCTCCAACCTGACGGCACCAATCGTTACGCTGCGGGCCGCCACGGGCGACATCAACGCCAACCTGCAGGGCACAACCGGCTTGACGCTCAACACGGGCGGCAAGTTCGCGGTGGCGTCCACAGCCGCGCTGAATCGGTTGGATGTCACGGCAGACGGCATTGCAGCAGGTGCCGGATTGGGGTCAAACGTCAACTCCAACGGGGCCAACCAGTCGATGACGGTTGTCGGGCCGGCCAATGCCTTGGCCGTCAACTGGAGATCGACCACCGGCATCAATGAGTTTTACCGCGAGTCGTCTACGCTGGTCACCGACATGACAGTGTCCACCACTGGCGCACTCGGCGCAGGCAGCAGTGTGTTTGTATCGACCCCCGCTGCCAACATCACCACGCCGTCGGTCGCGCTCACCAGTGGATCGGTGCAGTTTGTCACCGGCGGGGACATCAACCTGACTTCGGTGACAACCAGCGGCACTGTGCACGCGAGCACCTCGGGCGTTGGCAAAAACATCAACGTCGAGCGAATTGTCTCGCTGGGCGGCAGCGTCAACCTCACAACCAGTTCGGGCAACATCGCCAAGGCAGGCAACCAGGCTTTGCAGATCGATGCCCGCTCCGCCCTTGGCGCGGCCAGTGGAACGGTCACCCTGAGTGCTGACGGCGGCAGCATTGGCACGGGTGCGGCACCCCTGTTGACCAGTGGCGCGCTTTCGTTGAACCTGGGCGGCAGGAATGACATTGCGGTCGACGCGGCCCTCACGCCGGTCACCAACCTGTCCATCACGACCAGTGGCGGCGGCACCGGGGCAGTGGCAGTGACCAATGCCAACTATGCCGGTTTGAGCGTCACGCGCAGCGGCACAGACCTGGTGCTCAGCGGCGTCAACCCCACCCTGACGGGCTCTTTCGCTTTGTCCTCCACCGATGGCGGCATTCGGGTTGCCAGCGACATCCTCAACGTGACCAACCTCACATTGAACGCAGCCTACAACCAGGCCGCTACAGCTGATTTGTCCATTCAGGCCAGCGGCGGTCCGCGCACCATTGCCGCAACCGGCCAGGTCTTGTTGCAGGCCGGCCGCGACGTGCTGGTGGTGGCAGACAATGTGGTGGCAGCGAGTGTCACCGTACAAGGCAATACCACGTACCTGCAGGCCAACCGAAACGTTGAGATCACGGCAGGCACGGCTGTGGGTGCCAATGCACTGGTGCAGGGCGCCTACAACCAGGTCAATGCTGGCAACGACCTCAAGGTCACAGGCAACGGCGGCAGCGCCTTGATCAATGCCACCAGTACCTCCGGCCAAAACTTTCAGGCCAGCCATGACGTCTTGGTCACGGGCGGCTCGGCCGGCATTGCTGGCGCAACGGCGGGAATGACTTCTGCGGGCGCCCAATCGCTCACGATTGGCAACAACTTGATGCTCCAAGGTGGCGCATCGGACGGCGCCACGGCGAAACTTCAGGCGGTCTTTTCACAGTCGTTCTCTCAGGGCGCCAACAACATCACAGTCGCCGGCGGCGCGGGCCTTGGCGCAAGCGCCTCCATCACCGGCACCTCGCAAAGTATCCCCTCCCCCACTGGGAATGTGACGGTGCAAGGCGGAACGGGCACCAATGCATTCGCCGAAATTGTGGCCACCACATCGTCTCAAAACATCGGCAACCAGTGCATCAATTTCAATTGCCCGCCGCTGACCGATCAAATTGCGGTGCTGGGCGGCGCGGGTGTGGGGGCCTACGCGTCCCTGCGCGCAGTTGGCAGCCAGACGCTGCGCACGGTTGGCGATGTCCGGGTCATCGGTGGCTCGGGCCTGGGTGCCAATGCCGAAATTCTGTCAACCGGCGCCGGGCAGAGCCAACGCATTGGTGAGAACAGCACCAGTTCCAACGTGCCAACCCAAAACATTCTGGTGCAAGCTGGTTTGGGAGGCACCGCCCGCATTCAGGCCACCGGCTCGCAGACTCTGGAGGCCGGTGCCAACATTTCCGTTATTGGCGGAACTGGCGCGAACATGACCGCTTCGATCGAATCAACCGCTGGTTTCCAAACCATTGGCAATGCGCGAAACGCCAACAGCAGCGTCAATCCAGGCGACAACATCGTCGTGAGGGGTGGCTCGGGCACCGGTGCTGCGGCATGGATCAGGGCCGCTACCGGTCAGTCGGTCGACGCGGGTCAAAATATCAGCCTTGCTGGCGGCACGACCGGCGCGTTCGCGGAGATCTCCACGGCAGCGGGCTTCCAGACCGTCGGCAATCTCAACTCCACCTTCTCCTTTGACCAGACCGACCTGATCGCCCTGCAGGGTGGCACGGGCAACAATGCCTATGCAAAAATTTCCTCCGGCGGCGGGCAGTCAGTTTCAAGCTCGACCGGCATCACGCTGGTGGGCGGCGCGGGTGACGCGTCTGGCGCAATGATCATCAACACGACGGCTGGCCAGACCGTCAACACGGTTGGCGCGCTGAACATCACCGGCGGCTCCGGGTCAGCGCCAGGGCTGAACGAAACCGGCATCCGCAACACCACGGGCGGCTTTCAATCGGTCAACGCAACGGCGGGCATCGTGATCACCGGGGGCGGCTTCGGTTCCGACACCTGGATCAAGGAGCAGGCCGCCGGTGGCAACCAAACCATCAGCACGCAAGGCGCTTTGATATTGCAGGCGCCTACGGTAGGCGCTGGCATCACCAGCATTGAGTCAGGTACCGGCGGGCAATCCATCGTGGTGGGTGACGTGATCGGCATCAGCAACAACGGCGGCACCAGCACGCGTATCACCTCGGGGGCCAATCAAAGTATCACGGCTGACGCCTTGTCGATCACCCTCGCGTCGACAATTGGCGCAGCCACGCGGGCTGAGGTTTCTGCGGTTGGCAACCAGATCATTACTCTGAATGGCGGTGCGGCTCCAGCGACGCTGACAGTAGCCAATTTCAGCGGCGCGGCTGGTTCATCGGCCCGGTTGACAGCAGGTGGCACGCAGACCATCGCCATGAACTACTTCAACGCTGGGAAAATGCAGATCGGCGATGTGACTGCCCTGGGCGAATCGCTGGTTGGATCCGGTGGCGACCAAACCATTGTGGTGGGCGGTTTGACCATCCAAGGCGGCGCCACCGCAGCGGCCGCATCGAAACTCCTGGCCGGCACCCCGACCACGGGCACCATGCTGGTCAGCACGCTCAATGGGCCCATCGAGGTGCTGGCTGGCGCAGCGGGCTCGGCGTCCATGGACCCACTTTTGCTCAGCGGCGTCTCCAATGGCTCGATTCTCATTGCCGGTGGCGCTGGCTCTACGGCATTCGCGAACGTCACCGCGGGCACCATTAACATGGCCGCGACCAACGGCAACATGGCCGTGATTGGTGGCGGCGCACCTGCAACGGTGGTGGCAGCCAACCAATTCAACTTGGCCGCTTCGGGCGGCCTGGCATTTACGCCGGGTGCGGCTGGCTCCAACATTTCAGCGCCCAATGGCGGCATCATCACGCTGGGTGGGCCGTGCACCGGCTGCGTTTCCGGGTTGATCGGGCCGTTCAATGTTTCGCAAGTGTTGCCGGTGGATCCGGTGGTCAATCCTGCGCTTTACGGCGCCTCGTCTTACTTGTATGTGCAGGATACCTTCCTCGCGCTCAATCAATACGACGAGTTTGGCGAGCTCATACTGGGCGAGGACGGATCGCTTCTTTATGGCAACCGCCGCCGTGGTTTGAACCAGTGTTATTGAAGGGCACTTTGCAATGACCGCCCAAACCATGCTCCATCGCACTCAGCGTTTCACGCCAATTCTGGCGGGATTATCCCGTCGGATAGATGCACTTGTGACCCCCGTGTTTTTCTTGTTGTTGGCCAGCTTTGTTTGGCCAGCAACCGCGCAACAACGTGCGGGTGAAATTCAGCATTTGCAGGGCATGGCCACGGCGCAGCAATCGGGTGGAACCTTGCGCTTCTTGGTGAAGGGCGACGCCATTGCGGAAGGCGATGTCATCACCACCACTGAAAAAGGTTTTGCCATTTTGGCTTTTTCAGACGGTGGAAAAATCACCTTGCGGCCCTCGTCCACGTTTGCCGTTGACAAATACGCGCACGATGCCGGCTCGGAGGTGGCCTTCATGCGGCTCATCAGAGGCGGCTTGCGTGCCGTGACGGGCCTCATCAACAAGCGCAGCCCCGGCGCTGTGCGTTTCACCACTTCCACCGCCACCATTGGTATCCGCGGAACCAGCTTTGACGCGCGCATTTGCGGTGAAGATTGCCGCCTGGAAGAGCGCGCTGCACAAGGCCGCCCCAACCCGCCCGTGGCAGTGCCGCCCGCAGACAGTGTGGTCGCCAGGGTTATCAGAGTGGATGGCGAGGCCACGGCGGTGCAAACTGGCAAACCCGCGCGCCCGCTGGAGCAGGGCTCGCCGCTGTATCCGGGCGACGAAATCAAAACCGGCCCACAGGGCATTGCGGTATTGGGGTTTCGCGACCAGACGCGTTTGTCGTTGAACCCGCAGACCATCTTCCGCATCAATGGGTTCAGCTACAACCGGCCCAAAGAGCCCGAGGGTTTTGGTCTTCATCTCCTGAAAGGCGGCCTGCGTGTCTTTACCGGTTTGATCGCCAAGAAAGACCCGAAACTTGTCTTCATCCAGACCAGAACCTCCACCATCGGCATCCGCGGCACCGGCATGGACATCAGTTGCGAAGGCCCCTGTGTAGACGCTTCAGTCGAGCCTACTTCCACCGGCAGCGAAGCAGGCGCGGCAGCGCTGATGCCCGAGCGGTCTGAAGGTCTTTTTATGCGCACCTGGCAGGGCACAACGTATTTCCAAGCAGCCTCCGGCGAGCTGGATGTGGTTTTGGACAGCACCGGATTCGTCGGGCCAGACAAAAACGCGCGCTTGCTGGCCAGTGCCCCCGAATTCATGCTGAACTTCGCCGCGCCCCGGCCAGATCAGATCGAGATGGACTGGGAGAATTTGTTTGGCACCCGAGTTTCTGCCATCGAAGACGGCCTGTACCTGTTTGTGCGCGATGGCCATGTGTCGCTTTCTGCAGCGCTTGCGCGCAGCGACTACGGCATTGGCGAGACCGGCTTCATTGGCGCTGACAACATTCCCCGAAGGCTTGAATCCGTGCCGCGGTTCATCAGCGACGACCCTTTCCCCATTCCTGAATTGTTCACCCAAAGTGACACCCGCATCCTCCAGCTGTTTGGTGCGACCCTGGGCCAGCCTGGCCAGGACATTTGCAGGCTCTGAAATCGCATGACCATGCTCCAAACTACCCTGCCAATTCGTTCAACCAGCCGTCTCGGAAATCGTTCGCTGCTAATGGTGGCGATGTCCCTGGCCGGACTCGGTGCTCCCGCCGTGATGGCCCAGACGGCCGCATCCACTGCAGCGCCAGCCGCGTTTTCAGTGGCCGAGCCCCGGCTGGAAATCAAAAAGTACCTCATTGATGGCGTCAACCCGATCAGCGCCGCTGAAACCACTCAGCTTCTTGCGCCCTTCACCGGCGAGCAGCAGGCGTTGAGCCAAATCGAACAAGCCGCGATGACGCTGGAAAAGGCGCTCAAAGCAGAAGGGTTTGTCTTTCACCGCGTCTTCGTGCCGGTGCAAAAACCCAAAGACGGCGAAGTGACCTTGCAGATCATCCAGTTCACGATCGACAAGGTCAACGTCTCTGGCAACGACAACTTCAGCACCGAGAACATTCGCCGCAGCATGCCAACCTTGCTGGAAGGCAGCGTGCCAGACATCCGTGACATTGGCGCTGACCTCACCGCCGCCAACTCAAACCCGGCCAAACATGTGACGGTAACCTTCAAAGAATCTGCCAAGCCAGATTCAATCGACGCGGCGGTGAAAGTCAAAGACGCCAAACCGCTGAGTTATTTTGTCGGTTACACCGGAAATTTGCCCGCCTCAGGCAAGAACCCAGACGACAGCATTTCCAGGGTGAGTGCCGGCTTTCAACATGCCAACTTGTTTGACCGCGACCATGTGGCGTCTTTCTCTTACACCACCGATCCCACCAAGATCGACAAAGTCACGCTCATTGGCGTGTATTACCAGTTCCCGGTTTACGGCCAGGGGCTGAACGTCTCGGCTTATTACACCAGCTCAGACATCAACTCAGGCGCCGCCGCGCCTGGCGGGCCAGACGTAACCGGGCGCGGCAAATTCCTGGGCGTGCGGCTGTCGAAATCCCTGCCGCGCACGGGGCCATTGTCCCAAACCATCAGCGTCGCGATAGATGACCGCCACTTTGAATCCACCCTGACCAACGCCATCCCCGGCCTGCCGGACCAAAACGTCGGCTCCCGCCCGTTGTCTGCGCGGTACACGTTCCGGCGCGACGAGCCGTGGGGAAATTTTGGCGGCAATCTTGAATATGCCTTTAACCTCGAGGGCGGCACCGCCAACAACGAATTGAATTACCGGGGGCAAGTGTTGGCCCCAGCCGACCAAAAATGGCAGGCGTGGCGCTTCGGCCTCGACGGTAATTACCGCACCGACCAATGGCTTGTCTCTGGGCGCCTGCGCGGCCAAATCAGCAGCAACAGCCTCATTTCTGGCGAAAAATTCAGCCTGGGCGGCGCCAACTCAGTGAGGGGTTTTGCCGACGCGCGGGTGCGTGGTGATTCTGGTTACCTGGTGAACATTGAGGGCCTGGGCCCCGAGATGTGGGCGCCGCAATTGCGCCCAGTCTTGTTTCTGGACGGCGGCGAGGTGAATTCCAACGGGTTCCTGTCTGGCGTTAGAGAAAGTTTGTGGAGTCTCGGCGCCGGGCTGCGCTGGTCTTACCAAAAATTTGATTTTTCTGCCGACCTCGCCTATGTTTTGAAGGCTGACAGCGCTGAGACCGAAAAAAACCCACTCAGATTCCACCTGTCAGCGTTCTACCGCTTTTAATTCCACCCTATTCATGCGCCAGTCTTAGTGCCGCAATCCATTCTTGATTTCTGGTTTGGCGACGGCCTCACGCTGGGCTGGCCCAGTGATGACCGCAGCAAATTGTGGTGGGGTGGCGGCAAAGATTTGGACGAACAAATCAGCACCCAGTTTGGCCCGCAAGTGCGGTCAGCGCTGGCAGGTGAACTTCAATCTTGGCAAAGCGCCCCCTTGAGCAGCCTCGCCTTGGTGATTTTGCTGGACCAATTCACCCGCAACTTATATCGCGGCCAGGGGCAAGCGTTTTCGGGCGACCTGCAGGCGCAATCGGTGGTGGTGGAAGCGCTGAATAAAGGCGTGGACCAACTTCTGCCCTGGGTTGGCCGCGTCTTCTTCTACATGCCTTTAATGCACGCCGAGAATTTGGCACATCAAACGGAATGTGTCCAGCGGTTCACTCAGTTGCTTGCCGATGCGCCACAAGCACTCAAACCCAAAATCGAGGGCAACGTGAAGTTTGCCGTTGAGCACCGAGACATCATTGCAAAGTTTGGGCGCTTCCCCCATCGCAATAAAGCCATGGGCCGCCTGAGTTCACCCGCCGAAGACGAGTTTCTCAAGACCGGCCCACGTTTTGGTCAGTGACGCCCACCGCCCTGGCCACGCTGTGGCGCGGCTTGCGGCATGGGCTGGTGCATGCCACCGTGACCACGGTTGTCGCCATCCCAGCTGCGGTGCCAACCGCGATCCCCACCACGGTGCCAGCCGCGATGCTGCCCGTGCCAGCCAGTCGAAACCACAGGCTGCTGCACCACGACAGGGCGCCAATACATCGGGCGACCGTACGCCGGGCCGCCATAAAACGGGCCGCTGTAGTCCGGGTAAGCTGAATACACAGGCACAGGCTGCACCACCACCTGCTGCGGATGCATGTAGACCGGTGCGTGCACGACCACCGGCTGCTGCACCACAACCGGGTAATGATGCTGGTACACCACGGGCGGCGCGTTGCTTACGGCAACCTGCACGCCAGGAGACGCCACGCCGACTGACCAAAACACGTGTTGTGCCGAGGCCACTGCGCCCCAGCCCAGGCCTGCCAGCGCCAATGCGCCCACTACAGCCACTTTGCGAACAGAATTTCCGGTTGGCATGAATTTCTCCTTCGGTTGGTGGGCCAATGAATGTCCCCACGAACTTACAACGCGCTTGACGGGCTATCCGCGCACTGCTGGCGTGTGAAGACAATTGCAAGATGTAACGACCCCGGCGCGCGCCCTAAAATCAAGCCATGAGCGCCCCCACCCCCGAAACCAACGCCGCTACTGGCAAACCCAGCAACTTTCTGCGCCAGATCATCGAAGCCGATCTGGACAAAGGCACCTATGCCGCCCGCCAATGGGCCCGCAGCCCCGGCGATGCTGCCCACCACGCCACCGGCCAGCCCGACCCGGCCAAAATCCGAACGCGCTTCCCGCCCGAGCCCAATGGTTACCTGCACATTGGCCACGCCAAGAGCATCTGCATCAACTTCGGCCTGGCGCGCGACTACGGCGGCGTCTGCCACTTGCGTTTTGACGACACCAACCCGGAAAAAGAAAACGTCGAATTCGTCCACTCCATCAAAGAGTCAGTCAAATGGCTGGGCTTCGACTGGAACGGTTCGCCGACCGCCGAGCCCTATCAGGCCAGCAATTATTTCGGCTTCATGTACCGCGCGGCCGAATATTTGATCGAAGCCGGCCACGCTTACGTAGACGAACAAACCGTGGAGCAGATTCGCATCAACCGGGGTGACTTCAACAAGCCCGGCACGGACAGCCCGTTTCGCGCCCGCACGCCCGCAGAAAACCTGGCCAAGTTTCGCGAGATGCGAGACGGCCAGCATGAAGACGGCGCCATGGTGCTGCGCGCCAAGATCGACATGGCCAGCCCCAATATCAATCTGCGCGACCCGGCCATCTACCGCATCCGCCGCGCCACCCACCACCACACCGGCGACACCTGGTGCATCTACCCGATGTACACCTACGCGCACCCGATTGAAGACGCACTGGAGAACATCACCCACAGCCTGTGCACGCTGGAGTTTGAAGACCAGCGCCCGTTTTACGACTGGCTGCTGGACCGTCTGTGCGAAGGCGCTTTGCTCGCCCAGCCGCACCCGCGCCAGTACGAGTTCGCCCGCCTGAACCTCACCTATGTGATCACCAGCAAGAGGAAACTCGCACAACTGGTGTACGACCACAAAGTGAGCGGCTGGGACGACCCGCGCATGCCCACCGTGGTCGGCCTGCGTCGGCGCGGCTACACCCCCGAAGCCGTCCAGCTGTTTGCCGAACGCATCGGCGTGACCAAAAGCGACAGCTGGATCGACTACAGCACACTTGAAGGTTGCCTGCGCGAGACGCTGGACGGCACTGCCCCGCGCGCCATGGCTGTGCTCGACCCGATCAAACTCGTCATCGAAAACTGGGACGAGGTGATGGGCCAGGACTTTCTGGACGCGTGTTCAGCGCCAGTCCACCCGCATCACCCAGAGCTGGGCAAACGCAGCTTCAAGATCGGCAAAGAGGTGTGGATTGAGCGCACCGATTACGAAGAAGTACCCAGCAAAGGCTTCTTCCGTTTGTACCCCGGCAACAAAGTACGGTTGAAATACGGCCACGTGATCGAGTGCCTAGGCGCTACAAAAAACGACGCCGGTCACGCACATTCTGTGAGAGCCAGGCTCATACCCGACACAAAAAGCGGCACCCCCGGCAGCGACAGCGTCAAAGTCAAAGGCGTCATCACCTGGGTGGCTGTGGCAGACGGCATCCCCGCCGAAGTGCGCATGTATGACCGCCTCTTCACGGACGCCCAGCCCGATGCCGGCGGCAGGGACTTCATGGAGAACCTGAACCCGAGCAGCCTGAAAGTGATCACCGCGTTTGTCGAGCCGTCATTGGCTGCGGCGACGGCGGACGACAAGTTCCAGTTTGAGCGGCATGGGTACTTTGTGGCGGATCGCGTGGATCATGCGGCGGGGAAGCCGGTGTTTAATTTGGCGGTGGGGTTGAAGGATTCCTGGGGGAAATAAGTCACCACAAGCATCTCGACATCAATAGAATCAAAAAGATGAATTCGGCCACCCCTTCACCCGCAACGCTTCTGGCCACACGTGCCTTTGCGGCGCGCGTGGCTGTGGCCTACCCCACGCAGCAAACCATTCTGTTTGGCAGCCGCGCGCGCGGCACGGCACATGACGAAAGTGATGCGGACGTGGCCGTCATCCTCAAAGGCCAGCCCGGCAATTTCATCAAAACCAAAATGGCCATGAACGACATTGCCTACGACATCTTGCTGGACACCGGCATTCGAATCCAACCCCTGCCCGTGTGGGAGCCCGAATGGGAACATCCGGAGCAGTATTCGAACCCGCACCTGTTGCACAACATTGCCGTTGAAGGCATCAGGCTGTGAATGCCCCGGAACTGATGGTGAAATCGCGTCGCGCACTGGCCAGCGCCGAGAAACTTCTCCAAGACGATGGCGGCGATGGCGCTTGCAACCGTGCGTATTACGCCATGTTTGACGCAGCCCGCGCCGCCCTGATTGCCTCCAAAGCGCCGGTTCCGCCAGAAATCGCCAAGACCCACAGCGGCCTGATTTCCGCGTTCTCTTTACATCTGGTCAAGCCAAACTTGTTTCCTATCGAAATGGGTCGTTCGCTGAACAAAGCCGAAGACCTTCGCCTTGTGGCCGACTACAAGGGTGATTCCATCAGCGCTGAAGAAGCGCAATGGGCGGTAGAGGCGGCCCGTGCTTTTATTGAAGAAGTAGATATTCGCTTTATGGCGAGCTGATTGGTTTCGAATTGAATCCTTCCTCACACAAGCGATGCCGCCGTGCAAGACGCATTTCCAGACCGGAGGTTCAAGCCATGAAAATTTCATACGACAAAGCAACCGACTCACTTTATATCCACTTGGCGGATCGAGCCTCGGTGGATTCTGACGAAGTGAAAGATGGAGTAGTGCTCGACTTTGATTCGAATGGCGCCCTGGTAGGCATCGATGTGCAGCACGCCAGCGAACGAGCAGACCTCAACAAGTTATCGTTGTCGAAGCTCCCTTTTGGGGAATTGCTGGCCGCGTGACGGCTGACAGCTCAGTTCTAACGCAAGCACCCAATGCGCCCCTCCGAAGCCCTAGCCCTGCACCGCACCCGCATCCGCGAGATTGCGCTGAGCCATCACGTACGCAACGTGCGTGTCTTTGGCTCGGCCATGCGACATGATGACGGGCCAGACAGCGACCTTGACCTGCTGGTGGAGCCAACCCCGCAAACCACACTGTTTGACATTGGCGCCATTCGCTTTGAGCTCAAACAGCTGCTGGGCATCGACATCGACGTGCTCACCCCCAACGCTTTGCCTGACAAATACCGCGCGCAAGTGCTCCAAGAGGCGCAGCCCGTATGAGTCGGGGTGACTCGCTTCGGGTGGATGACTACCTCGGCCACATCATTGAGGCCATTTGTGACGCGCGCAACAAAGTCACGAAGCACCACGGCGCACTTGCAGCAGCACATCCAGAAATCCCATGGAACTTTGCTTACGAGATGCGCAACGCCCTCTCGCATGGCTTCTTCAAGGTGGATCAACAGGTTGTGTGGCAGACCATTTGTGACGATCTTCCTGGTCTTAGGCAGGCTGTTCAATCAGCGAAGAACTGATCCAGATATGAATCCTGACGGCCTGCAAATCATTCAAGCAATCGTGGAGCGGTCATTGGCCGCCGCCCATGCCGACCAGACGGTTCAGTTTGAACGCCACGGCCATGTGCTGGCCGACGAAGTGGGCACTGAGCAGGCAAGCCTTTGTTCAATCTGGCAGTGGAGTTGAAGGATTCTTGGGGGAAATGAAAGCTGCGCGTGTCATCAAACCCAAACGCCCCACAGTGGCCGTGATTGCCGGGCCCAATGGCGCTGGCAAATCCACAGCCGCGCCCTACCTGCTCAAACAGGCATTGGGAATTCTTGAGTTTGTGAACGCAGATCAAATTGCGGTGGGCCTGTCTGCCTATGCACCTGAAACCGTGTCGTTTGAGGCGGGCCGCATCATGCTCAGGCGCCTCCATGAATTGGCTGCGTCGAAAGTGAGCTTTGCGTTTGAGTCCACCCTTTCCAGCCGCACATTTGCATTGTTCCTGAGCCGATGCAAGGCACAGGGCTACCGCGTCCAGATCATTTATGTGGCGCTGCCCAGTGCCGAACTGGCCGTCAACCGCGTGGCGCTGCGCGTGAAACTGGGTGGCCACAACATTCCACAGGCCGATATAGAACGCCGTTTTCAGCGCAGCCTGCACAATCTGTATGAGTTGTATCTGCCGCTGGCTGACCGCTGGACGATTCTGGACAATGCTTCTGGCACACTCAAACCAATTGCCCATGGCACGGCACATCGTACCAACGTGAAGGAATCGGAAAAATGGCTCAATCTAAAGCAACTGGCTCAGTAACAGGCGTTGCCGCAACGCACCGCAGGACTGCGCAGGACAAGATTGCCCAGGCTTTAAGCCAAGCATCAAGCCAGGCCAAAAAACAGCTGGTTTCCCATGGGATGAAGCTGCCGACCCAGAGCTGGACTGGCTCCGCGATTCGCAACCCTGCGGTCTGAGACGCGGGCATGTCGAATTCAATAAAATCAACAAGATAAACACTGCCACGCCATGCGCCCCTCTGAAGCCCTAGCCCTGCACCGCACCCGCATCCGCGAAATTGCGCTGAGCCATCACGTGAGTAACGTTCGGGTGTTTGGCTCGGCCATGCGGCGTGACGACAAGCCAGGCGGCGACCTTGACCTGCTGGTGGAGCCCACCCCGCAAACCACGCTGTTTGACATTGGCGCCATTCGCTTTGAGCTCAAACAGCTGCTGGGCATCGACATCGACGTGCTCACGCCCAACGCATTGCCTGACAAATACCGCGCACAAGTGCTCCAAGAGGCCCTGCCTGTATGAGTCGGGGTGACCCGCTTCGGCTGGATGACTACCTCGGCCACCTCATTGAAGCCATTGACAACATTTTCGAATACACCGCTGACATGGATTGGGTTGCCTTTTCGCTGGACAAAAAAACCCAAGACGCCGTTATCCGAAATTTCGAGAGCATTGGCGAAGCGTGCAACAACGTCACGAAGCACCACGGCGCATTTTCAGTAGCGCATCCAGAAATACCATGGAATTTTGCTTACGAAATGCGCAACGCTCTGGCGCATGGCTACTTCAAGGTGGATCAACAGGTTGTGTGGCAGACCATCGGTGATGATCTGCCTGGGCTTCGGCAGGCTGCTCAGGTTGCGAAGAATTCAATCTAGACATGTTTCCCGACTGCCTGAAAGTCATTCAAGCCGTGGTGGAGCCGTCACTCGCTGCTGCCCGCGCCGACGACAAGATTCAGTTTGAGCGGCACGGGTACTTTGTGGCGGGCCGACTAATAAGTGCCCATCATTTCAGGGCTTCAAGACTTTTTTTGAGTCAGCAATAGGTTGACTGTCGCAAGCACGCCCTCACTCCAAACTTTTAATGCCCCGCCCCCAAACCATCCAAATCTACCTCCCCGCCGGCGACCCGCGCGGCATGCGCGTGGCAGAGATCACGACGCGCATTGTTCGCGTGATCGAGGTGCCGCGCAGCCAGTTGGCA
Source organism: Rhodoferax sp. (assembly GCA_031428695.1). Taxonomy (GTDB): domain Bacteria; phylum Pseudomonadota; class Gammaproteobacteria; order Burkholderiales; family Burkholderiaceae_C; genus JANYCG01. The sequence goes on from JANOYE010000039.1 coordinate 23,938, forward strand.
GAGTTCATCAAGACACCCGAGGCGCAGCAGGTGGGTGTGTACTTTCTGATGGGCGAGTTGTCCGAGGCCGGTTTTCCGCGCGTGTACATTGGCCAGTCTGGCAAACTCGGCAGCCGGTTAGTGCAGCACAACCAAAGTAAAGATTTCTGGAACCGGGCGTTGGTGGTCATCTCACTTACCAACAGCATGACACAGACGCACGCCCTGTTTCTGGAATGGTTTGCCATATCCGAGGCGACCAAGGCTGGGCGCTACAGCCTGAAGAACGGCAACACCAGCGCGCGGCCGCATACACCCGCACCGCTGGAAGCTGACTGCCACGAGATTCACGAGACCGCCGCGACTTTGCTGGCCACGCTGGGTCAGCCCATCTTTGAGCCACTGACCAACACTCTCACCACCCGCGGCGAGAAGGAATTGTTCTACTGCAAGGGTGCGGACGCGGACGGTGTGGGTGAGTACACGACGGAGGGCTTCGTGGTGCTCAAAGGCTCGCGCGGGCGCTTGGAAAACTTGGCATCACTTCAAGGCCGATCTTCTGAGCGATTTCGGGAAAAGCTGATTGCGGGCGGCATCATGGCTGCTGACGGCAATAGCGTGGTGTTCACCCGTGACCACCTGTTTTCCAGCCCGAGCATGGCGGCAGTTGCATTGCTAGGCCGCTCGGCCAACGGCTGGATGGCATGGAAGGCCGCCAATGGCAAAACGCTGGATGAATTGAAGCGGCAATCGGTCAAGATTGCGGATTGAAAATGCTATTTTTTTATATAGCATCTAACGCAAATTCCAAAAGACCCATGGGCCATTTTTATGGCTCGTGTTTCATGTAAAACCAGCTACTCCCCCGTAAGCATCCGCAGCGCATCCTCGACCCGCTTCATGTGCGCGCCTGACAGCTCTGCCAGCGGTTTGTCGCCCATGAGCCGC
>JANOYE010000040.1:0-46990 GCA_031428695.1 Rhodoferax sp.
AGAAAACCCGTTTTCTTTAACTAACAAAATTCTTAAGGTAAAGCATCCCCCAGAGCCGCGACAACGATTCGCTTACGAATTGCCTTTGCCAAAAATCTTCACAAAATCGGTGTGTTTGGCTGCGGTCCAAGTTGCGGTCAAATCCCCATTGACTTCCAACGCGTTGTAAATTTGACGCACCAGCTCTTGGTGTATGGCTTTGGCGGTCAGCATTTTCTTCAAGAGTTGATGGCCATGCCAGACAGCAATTGATGCCATGTCCGCCAGCGCGTGCATGCCTAGGAGTCTGGGCGGCAGAAACCAAACTCCAAGCCAATTCCTGACAACATAAAAGTGGTCTGGCGCGTTATAGGAAGATGACCGCCAGCTACGTCGCCTACCACCCCGAACAACAACAACTGCTGCCCAGCGCCCTGCAAGACTGGTTGCCCCAAGGGCACCTGGCCTACTTCATCAACGACACCGTAGACAGCCTGGACTTGTCGGCCTTCCATGCCCGCTACGCCAAAGACGGCCCGCGCAACCAGCCGTTCCATCCGGCCATGATGGTCAAAGTCATGGTGTACGGGTATGCCACCGGCACCTTCAGCTCGCGCAAGATCGCCAAGAAGCTGTTTGAGGACGTGGCCTATCGGGTGCTGGCGGCCGACAACTTCCCCGCGCACCGCACCATCCGCGACTTTCGGGCGCTGCACCTGGCGGAATTCACCGAACTGTTTGTGCAAGTCGTGCGCCTGGCGCGCGAGATGGGCCTGGCCAAACTGGGCACCATCGCCGTGGACGGCACCAAGATCAAAGCCAACGCCAGCCGCCACAAAGCCATGAGTTACGGGCGCATGCAAACCACTGAGGCCGAACTCAAAGCCCAAATTGAAGCCTTGGTGCAAAAGGCCGCCAACGCCGACGAAGCCGAGAAGAACGAACCGGAGCTGGACATCCCGGCCGAGATCGCCCGCAGACAAGAGCGCCTGGCCGCCATCGCAGCGGCCAAGTCCCGCTTGGAAGAACGCCAGCGCCAGGCCGATGCCCAGCGCGGGCGCACGCCCGACGATGAACGTCGCCCCAAAGACAAGGATGGCAAGCCCAAAGGGGGCAAACCGTACCAGCGCGACTTCGGTGTCCCGCCAGCCAAAGCGCAGGACAGCTTCACCGACCCGCAGTCCCGCATCATGAAACGCGCGGGCGGCGGCTTTGACTACAGCTTCAACGCGCAGACGGCGGTGGATGAGACGGCCCACATCATCGTGGCCGCTGAAGTGGTCAACACCAGCTCGGACGTGCAACAGCTGCCCATGGTGCTGGCTGCCGTCAAAGCCAACACGGCGCAGGCGCCCGCCCAGGTGCTGGCCGACGCGGGCTACAGGAGCGAAGCGGTGATGGCCGAACTGGCCCAAACCCAGCCCGAGACAGACTTGGTGATTGCCCTGGGGCGCGAGGGCAAAGCGCTGGTCAAACCCAGGGATGCAAACCGCTACCCGCACACGATTGCGATGGCGGCCAAGTTTGAAACCGAGAAATGCAAAGCCGACTACAAAAAGCGCAAGTGGATCGCCGAGCCGCCCAACGGCTGGATCAAGAGTGTTCTGGGGTTTCGCCAGTTCAGCATGCGCGGGTTGAAGAAGGCCAACGCCGAGTTCAAGCTGGTGTGTTTGGCGCTGAATTTGCGCAGAATGGGGGCGATGCAGATGGCCTGAGGCCCAAAGGGCACCGCAAAGCCGTCGATTGGCCCCTCGCCAGCGCGCTCAGACCATCCCAAACAGGAAATTGAAACGTCAATGCGCGCAATGTCGAAAATGAAATCCAAAATGGCGCGCGGGGACGGGTTCAAAATGTTCTGCCGCCCAGACTCCTAGGCGGTGATCGGGCCGCTAGTGGCTATATGGGATGCCGAAGCCGGCAAAGTGAACTTCGAGTTCGCGCCGTCGAAATTCCCGCCACGCAAACCTGCAGCGGGTGCCACAGCCCGCGCTGGCGGGGCTGGGGCCAAAACTTCTGTCGCTATTAAATTAGGAGCTGCTCACGCAACTTCTGCGAGACTTAGCGTTGTAAAAGGCTCTAAAGTTTCCAATATTCCAGCCAAGATAGCAGCCGCCGCCAAGTCTGCCGCACCGCGCAAAACCGCGGTGAAAAAAGCCTCAACCGCCGCCGGTTTGAAGCCCAGCGCCGCGCTGGCCGCCGTGATCGGCGCTGAGGCCATCGCGCGCCCGCAAGTGATCAAAAAACTGTGGGACTACATCAAGGCCAACGGCCTGCAAGACGCCGCCAACAAACGCAACATCAATGCCGATGCCAAGCTCCTGGCCGTCTTCGGCAAGCCGCAGGTGACCATGTTTGAGTTGGCCGGGATTGTCGGCAAACACCTGACAGCCGCGGCCAGCAGCTAACGCATGAACTTGCCGTCGCGGCCAATGATCGTTAGATCAGTGAAGGTGGAGCCCTGGTGGTTGCTTGGGCTGTAGCTGACTGAAAAGCCGCCGAAATTCATGTCGCGCAGGGTTTCCAGCCCGGTGATAAGTGATTCGCGCGTCAAATTGCGCCCGGCTCGACGCAAGCCCTCCACCAGCACCCTGGCCGTGAGGTAACCCTCAAAGCTGGAGAAGTCAAAATCCTTCTGGCCTGCCTCCGTCATGCGCTGCTGGTAGTCGCGCACCACGGGCGTGTTGCCGCCATAGGGAAACGGCACCACTTGGGAGATCACTACGCCGCGCCCGGCTTCGCCGAGCTCGTCTGCCAGGGCCCGTGAACCGACAAAACTGACATTGAAAAACTGCCCGCCAAAAGCTTTGGCACGGGCTGCTTTGATAAGCGCCGCACAGGATTTGTAAGCGCTGATCTGCACCACCGCTTCGGGTTGCGCCTTCATGAGCTCTTCCAATGCTTTGGCGACATCCACCGAGTTGCGCTCCACCGTGGCAATCGCCACCGCTTTGAGCTGGCGTTTGGCCAGGGCGCGTGTCACGCCCTCCAGGCCCGCCTTGCCATAGGCGTCGTTCTGGTAGAACACAGCAATCTTCTTGGTGCCCAGTGTGGAGAGGTGCTGCACGATGCGCTCGGTCTCGTCAAAATAACTCGCCCGCACGTGAAAAATATTGCGGTTGAAGGGCTCGCGCAGCGCCTGCGCGCCGGTGAACATGCCAATGAGCGGCACTTTTTCCTCGGTGATGATCGGCAACGCGGCCAGACCGGTGGGCGTGCCGACCGAGCCCGCCAGCGCAAACACCTTGTCTTCGTTGATCAGGGCTTTCACCGCCGCCGCCGCCCTCTCAGGCTCGTAGCCGTCGTCCCGCGTGATCAGCTTGACAGTGCGGCCATTCACGCCACCTTGGGCGTTGACGGCCTTGAAATAACTTTGCATGCCAACCTGCATGCGCAAACCCAGCTGGGCTGCGGGGCCGCTGGTGGCAGCAAACTGGCCGATGGTGATCTCGCTGTCAGTGACGCCGTTTTCAGCCTGCGCGGGCACAGTGGCAGCGGCAAAAGTGATGGCCGCTACAGCGGCGAGTTTTTTCAAGGCTTTCATAGTGCCCTTCCAGCAGGTTGGCTATATGAACTGCGAGTATGACAAGGAACCACTGTTTTGCATATCCGGAAATAGGCAGGGCTGTCGGTTTGAGAGCCCGCTTTTATGTCAATACGCCAAGTGATAATCGGCTGCTGCGGGAAACCCGGCATCGCCAGGAATGAGCCTGCTTTTGAAGGCTCAAGCATACTTAAAAATTTGTAAACTGAAGGATTTTCCGAGCAAATTAAGCTCATAATTGAATTATTTTAATAGCATAAAACTGTTATTTTACGTGACTTAAATGGCATTTTTATTCCATGCGATTTTGCTATAATATATAAATTCCATTTTGCGGTAGGTCGAACTGCCTTTCTGACGCCATCTGTGCCGCAGTATCAGTTTGTCCGCATCTGAACCAGTTCATTTTCCAGTCCCGCTTCCAGCCCCACCCAACCCAGGAGTTCCCATGTCGTTAAAACTTTACTTTTCCCCCGGCGCCTGCTCATTCGTGCCGCATGCGCTTCTGGAAATGACCGGCGCCACGTTTGAACCGGCCATGGTCAAACTGGCTGCGGGTGAACAAAAGACACCCGAGTACCTGGCGATCAACCCGCGCGGCCAGGTGCCGGTGCTGGTGGTCGATGGTTACCCGCTGACGCAGGTGGTGGCCATCTGCAACTACCTCAACGACTCTTTTCCTGAGCAGAGTTTCCTGCCCAAAGACCCGATCGCCAAAGCCCGGGCGCTGAGCACGCTGGCCTGGATGAACAATTCGGCGCACACGACGTTCACCCACGTCTTTCGGCCGGCCAACTTTGCCGCATCTGAAGCGTCGGTCGCTGAGGTGAAAAGCTTCATGACGGCCAAATACATGACGATCTTGCAGGAACTCGATGCCATGGCGGCCAAGGCCGCGCCCTGGCTCGCAGGCGCCCACCCTGGCCCGCTGGATTTGTATGCCACCGTGCTGATGCGCTGGGGCGGTTACGCCGGGCAAGACCCGACAAAACTCACCCACCTGTGGGCGCATGCGCAGAAAGTGGCGGCCCTGCCGGGCGTGGCGCGCGCCATCGAGCGCGAGCGCTTGAACTTGAACGTTTACACGCCGCCAGTCGCAGCCTGAGCGGCCTCAATCAGCCCGAATTGACCGGCTGACGTTCACCACACGGCGCCGAAGGTTTGGCGCAGCGCCTCAATCTGCGCCTCGGCCAATGGCGCCGCCTGCTGGCGGTCGAGCAGCCACAATTTCGCCGTCTCTTCGAGTTCTTCCAGCGCCGCCATCGCCGCTGCCGGTGAGTCGTGCCAGACGTTCGGGCCCAGCCGCTCCAGCATGACGGCGCGAATCGGCATGGCGCGCGCCGCATAGGCGGTGATCGCCTCGGCCACAGTTTGCGCAGCCTTCGGGTCGCCCGGACGCTGGTAAGCAATCAGCGGCACGCGGCCCACTTTCATGACGAAATAAGGCGTGAGGGCGGGCAACAACTCAGGCCCCAGATCGGCTGCGATTGGGGTTTGCAAACTCAGCGCCACGCAGTGGCTGCTGTGGCTGTGGATGACGCAGCGCGCGGGCGCGGCGGTGGCAGCGCTGGCGGCGTAAATCTGCCGGTGCAGGGCGATGGTTTTACTGGCTTGGCCGCCGCTGATGTGTTGCCCGTTGGCGTCTAGCCGGGACAGGGTTGCCGGGTCCAGAAAACCCAGGCAGGCGTCAGTCGGGGTGATTAAAAACCCGCCGCCGTCTGCCGCCTCCAGCTGCACGCTGATGTTGCCAGCCGTCGCGTGCACATAGCCGCGCTGGAACAGGCTGTGGCCGACGCGGCAGACTTCTTCTCGGGCAAAGGATTCTTTCATCGCCGGGTTGTACCCTGTCGTAGCTCGTCGCGTCAGCCAGATTTTCCAGACTCGCCGTTTTTACCGCCCGGCAAGGTGATGCCCGGAAAGATCTTGATCACGGCGCAGTCTTGCTCACGCGCGTAACCTGCGGTAGAAGCTTGCATGAACATCTGGTGTGCGGTGGAAGCCAGCGGCAGCGGGAACTTGCTGGCACGGGCCATGTCGTTCACCAGGCCTAAGTCTTTGACAAAAATATCCACCGCCGAAGTGGCTGTGTAGTCGTTGTTAACGACGGCTGTCATGCGGTTTTCAAACATCCAGCTGTTGCCGGCGCTGTGGGTGATCACGTCGTAAAGCGCAGCGGCGTCCACACCTTCGCGCAACCCTAAGGCCATGGCTTCGGCGGCTGCGGCGATGTGGACACCTGCCAGCAATTGGTTGATGATCTTGACCTTGCTGCCCGCACCGGCGCGGTCGCCGAGTTTGTAGATTTTTGCGGCCATGGCGTTGAGCACGTCTTCGCATTGGGCGTACACCTCGGGGCGGCCCGCCGTCATGAGGGTGATCTCGCCTTGCGCCGCCTTCAGGGCGCCGCCGGACATGGGTGAGTCCAAATACATGAGGCCCCTGGCTTCGAGCTGGCCTTCCAGCGCGGCGGACCAATTGGGGTCTGCCGTGGAACACATGATGAAGACGCTGCCAGGGCGCATGTGGGCGGCGCAGCCAGCGGCCTTGCCGGGTTCGGAGCCATCGCCGAACAGCACGGTTTCGGTTTGCGCCGCATTGACCACGGCAGAGACGACCACCTGGCAAGCCGCGCCCAATTCGGCCAGCGATTCGCAGGCGAAGCCACCTTCGGCTGCAAACGCCTTGGCCACCCCAGCGCGCACGTCGAAGGCAAAAACTTCGTGGCCAGCCAGGCGCAGGGACTTCGCCATCCCCAGGCCCATCGCGCCCAAACCAATCACACCTACCGTTTTTGCCATACTGCCACCTAAAATTCGTTAAATTTACATTAAACTACAAAATGTGCATAAATATTTATCTATTTTAGTAATTTATAGATAGCAAAAAATCAAATAATTACGTGACTTAGAGACAGATTATTTCTACTAAAACTATGAATAAATAATTATCTCAGAATCTGCCCACCCCCATAACTGCCCGCCACCGGCGCATTGCCGCCCACCGCGGCCTTGATCGCGCAGTATTTGAACTCGGGGATCTTGGCGAACGGGTCGAGCGCGGCATTGGTCAGTTTGTTGATGGCCGCTTCGTAGTAGCAGAAAGGCACAAAAATCGCACCGCGCGGCGAGCTGTCGTCTGCGCGGGCATACAACGCGACCTCGCCCCGGCGGGAGGCGATGGTGATCACGTCGCCGGGTTGGCCGCCCATGGCCGCCAAATCGAGCGGATGGACGAGTGCCACGGGGTCGGGCTCAATCGCGTCGAGCACGCTGGCGCGGCGCGTCATGCTGCCGGTGTGCCAGTGTTCCAGCTGGCGGCCGGTGATCAACACCATGGGGTACTCGGCATCGGGCCGTTCGTTGGCAGGGATGATGTCGGCGGGCACAAATTTGGCGCGGCCGCCTTCACGCGGGAAATCGGTCTCAAACACCACGCTCTGGCCGGGGTCGCCTTCGTTTTTACAGGGGTAGGTGACGGCGTGTTCACGCTCCAACCGCTCCCAGGTGATGCCGCCGATGTTGGGCATGGTGTGGCGCATTTCGTCAAACACTTCGCTGACGTGGCTGTAGTTCCAGTTCAGGCCGACTTTATTGGCGATTTGCTGGATGATCCACAAATCCTGCTTCGCGTCGCCCGGCGGGTTGATGGCTTTGCGGCCCATTTGCACCAAGCGGTCGGTGTTGGTGAAGCTGCCGTCTTTCTCGGGGAAGGCGCTGGCCGGCAAGATCACGTCGGCCAAGTACGCCGTTTCGGTAAGGAAGATGTCTTGCACCACCAGGTGCTCCAGGTGCGCCAGCGCGTTGCGGGCATGGTTGGCGTCGGGGTCGCTCATGGCGGGGTTTTCACCCATCACGTAAAGGCCTTTCACAGCGCCTTTTTCGATGGCATGCATGACTTCGACCACCGTCAAGCCAGGTTCGTCATCGAGCGAGCCAAGCGGCACGCCCCAAGCCTTCTCAAACGTGGCGCGGGTGGCTGCGTTGCTGACGTGCTGGTAATCCGGGTACATCATGGGGATCAAACCCGCATCGGATGCGCCTTGCACGTTGTTTTGGCCGCGCAAGGGGTGCAAGCCGGTGCCGGGGCGGCCGATCTGGCCGGTCATGAGCGAGAGCGCGATCAAGCAACGCGCGTTGTCGGTGCCGTGCACGTGCTGGCTGACGCCCATGCCCCACAGGATCATCGAGCCTTTGGAGGTGGCGTAGAGGCGGGCCACGTATTTGATGGCCTCTGCGTCAATGCCACAGATGGGCGCCATCAGCTCGGGCGTGTAGGCCGCCACGTTGGCCTTGAGGGCTTCGTAATTTTCGGTGCGATCGCGGACGAAATCGGCATCCACAAGGTTTTCTGCCACGATGACGTGCATCATGGCGTTGAGCAGGGCCACATCAGTGTCGGGTTTGAACTGCAGGTAGCGGTGGGCGACGCGGGCGAGCTCCGACTTGCGCGGATCCATCACGATGAGTTTGGCGCCGTTGACCACCGCGTTTTTGATCCAGCTCGACGCCACCGGGTGGTTCACCGACGGGTTGGCGCCGATGATGATGACGACCTCGGCGCGGGTCACGTCCATCACCGGGTTGGACACCGCGCCCGAGCCAATGCCTTCGAGCAGCGCCACCACGGAAGAGGCGTGGCACAAGCGCGTGCAGTGGTCCACGTTGTTGCTGCCAAAGCCGGTGCGCACCAGCTTCTGGAACAAATAAGCTTCTTCGTTGCTGCCTTTGGCAGAACCAAAACCGGCCAATGATTTTTTGCCGAAAGTGTCACGCAATTGGGCGAACTTGCCACCGGCGAATTCGAGCGCTTCTTCCCAGGAAGCCTCGCGGAACACGTCCATCACATGGTCAGGGTCGATCACCATGTCGCCGCGTTTGGGCGCGTCTTTGCGGCGGATCAGCGGTTGGGTCAAACGCTGTGGGTGGTGCGCGTAGTCAAACCCATAACGGCCTTTGACGCACAGACGGCCGTGGTTGGCCGGGCCGTCGCGCCCTTCGACGAACAAAATCTTGTCGTCTTTGACGTTGTAAGTGAGCTGGCAACCGACGCCGCAAAACGGGCAGAGGGATTCAATTTGTTTGTCGGGCACCGTCATGGCGGCCTCGCGCGCTGGCCCGGCGGCCATGTGGACGTTTGAGGTCAATGCACCCGTGGGGCAGGCTTGCACACACTCGCCGCACGCCACGCAGGTGCTCGCGCCCATGGCGTCATCCATGTCAAACACGATCTTCGCCTGGTCACCCCGGAACGCCAGGCCAATCACGTCGTTCACCTGCTCGTCGCGGCAAGCGCGCAGGCAGCGGGTGCATTGAATGCAGGCGTCGAGGTTGACAGCTATCGCCGGGTGGCTCAGGTCCATCTTGACCTGTTGGCGCGCTTCAAAACGCGGCTTCCCCAGGCCCATCTTCACCGACCACTGGTCGACTTCGTTGTGGCGGGTGTAGGCGGTCTCGGGCATGTCGGACTGGAGGAGTTCCAGCACCAGTTTTTGCGAAGCGACGGCGCGTTCGCTGTTGGTGCTGACCTTCATGCCGTTGGCCGGCGCGCGGCAGCAAGACGGAGCCAACACGCGCTCGCCATTGATCTCGACCATGCACGAGCGGCAGTTGCCCACCGCCTCCAGGCCCTCCTTGAAACACAGGTGCGGCACCTCAATGCCTTCGCGTTTGGCAATGGCGAGGATGGTTTCGTCAGCGCGGGCCGTGACGGCCTTGCCATTCAGCTCGAAACTGACGGTGGGCGCGTCCAGCTCTGCCAACTCGCGGCGGGTGACTGCGTTCATGCCAGTTCCTCAGGGAAATATTTGATGACGCAATCAACCGGGTTCGGCGCTGCTTGGCCCAAACCACAAATCGACGCATCACGCATCACCAGCGATAAATCAGCCAGCAAAGGCAAGTCCCACTTCGGCTGGTTGATGAGGTGCGCCGCTTTGGCCGTGCCCACCCGGCACGGCGTGCATTGGCCGCAGGACTCATGCCGGAAGAAGTTCATCATGTTGCGGGCGGCTTGGGCTGCGGTGTCTTGGTCAGACAACACGATCACCGCCGCCGAGCCGATGAAACAACCGTAGGGCTGCAAGGTGTCAAAGTCCAAGGGGATATTGTTCATGCTGGCCGGCAAAATGCCGCCGGAGGCACCGCCAGGCAAATAGCCGTAGAGTTTTTGCCCTTCAGACATGCCGCCGCAATATTCGTCGATCAACTCCTGGATCGTGATGCCCGCTGGCGCGACTTTCACGCCGGGGCTCTTGACTCTGCCCGAGACTGAAAACGAGCGCAGGCCCTTGCGGCCATTGCGGCCCTGCGCGGTAAACCATCCGGCGCCTTTTTCCAAGATTTCGCGCACCCAGAAAAGCGTTTCGAAGTTGTGCTCCAGCGTCGGCCGACCAAACAGCCCGACCTGCGCCACATACGGCGGGCGCAGTCGCGGCATGCCGCGTTTGCCTTCGATGGATTCGATCATGGCCGATTCTTCACCGCAGATGTAGGCGCCAGCGCCTCGGCGCAGCTCAATTTGCGGCATGCCAGCCATCGGCGGGCTGGCCCTCAGCTTAGCGAGTTCAGCCTCCAGCATCACGCGGCAGCCATGGTATTCGTCGCGCAGGTAGACGTAGATGGTGTCGATGCCCACCGCCCAGGCGGCAATCAACATGCCTTCAATAAAGCGGTGCGGGTCGCGCTCCAGGTAAACGCGGTCTTTGAAGGTGCCGGGTTCACCTTCGTCGATATTCACCGCCATCAGGCGTGGGCCTTTTTCGGCCTTCACGATGCGCCACTTGCGCCCGGTGGGGAAACCTGCGCCACCCAAGCCGCGCAGGCTGGAATCTTCCATGGTCTTGATGACGGCTTCGACGGGCCGCCCGCCCGACACACACTGCGTCAAGAGGGAATATCCGCCGCTTGCCTGGTAAGTTGCCAGGTCGATGAATCCAGCGGGCGCATGTTTCGTTGCGCCAGCGCCAACTGCCGCCTGGACAGACTCGCATGTCGCATTGGGAATCGGGTTTTGCCCCACCGCAACTGCCGGGGCTTGCTCGCAGCGGCCAATACACGGCGCAGCGATCACACGCACTTCACGGCCAAGCAGGGCGGGCAGTTTTGCCAGCAAGTCCTGCGCACCGGCCATGTCGCAAGAAAGGCCGTCACACACGCGCACCGTCAGCGCGGCGGGAACCTCGCCGCCTTCCTTGACGATGTCAAAGTGGTGGTAAAAACTCGCGACTTCATACACCGAGGTCTGCGGCATCCTCATTTCTTCTGCCAGCGCGGCCAGGTGCGCCGCCGACAAATGGCCAAACCGATCCTGGATTTTGTGCAGATGCTCTATGAGCAAATCAGCTTGGCGGGACGCGCCACCCAACAGGATTTGCACCTGCGTCAATGCGGCCGGGTCTACGCGGCGCCCCTTGGGGGCCTGGCGTTTGCGCTGTCGGCTGCCGGTATCGGTGTGAATGGCAATGGGGATGACGGGATGATTCATGAGGGTTCAGGTGGCACGCCTAAACGACGTGTTCAGCGCGCAGAGCGGCGATGTAGCCGGAGTCAAAGCCCAACTGGGCCAGGATTTCGTCGGTGTGTTCGCCCAACAGCGGCGACCGGGTGACCTCGGTTGGGCTGTCGGAGAGTTTGATTGGGTTGCCGACAGTGAGGTACTTGCCGCGTGTGGGGTGATCGACTTCCACGATGGTGCCGGTGGCCCGCAAGGCGGGTTCTTCGGCGATTTCTTTCATGGAGAGAATCGGCCCGCAGGGAATGTCGAATTGGTTCAAGATGTCCATGGCTTCGAACTTGGTTTTGGTCATGGTCCATTGTTCGATGCGCGCGAAGATCGGCTTCAAATGCAGCAAGCGCGCCTGTGGCGTGGCGTAGGCTTCGTCTTCAATCCAGTCGGGCTCGCCGATGACCTTGCACACAGCAGGCCAAACGCCGCTTTGGGTGATGAAATAAATATAGGCATTGGGGTCGGTCTCCCAGCCTTTGCATTTGAGGATGGAGCCGGGCTGGCCACCGCCCGAGGCGTTGCCGGCACGCGGCACGGCATTGCCGAATCTGCCGTCGGGGTACTGCGGGTACTCGTGCATGGTGTGGGTGCGCTCCAGGCGCTGCTGGTCTCGCAGCTTCACACGGCACAGGTTCAGCACGGCGTCTTGCATGGGCGCCAGCACCTTTTGGCCGCGCCCGCTGCTGTTGCGCTGGTAGAGCGCGGCGACGATGCCCAGCGCCAGGTGCACACCGGTGCCGCTGTCGCCAATCTGCGCGCCGGTGACCATCGGCGGGCCGTCGTCAAAACCGGTGGTCGAGGCGGCGCCGCCTGCGCACTGGGCGACGTTTTCGTAGACCTTGCAATGTTCGTAGGGCCCGGGGCCGAAACCCTTGACCGACGCCACGATCATGCGCGGGTTGATGGCCTGGATGTGCTCCCAGGTGATGCCCATCCGATCCAGGGCGCCGGGGGCGAAGTTCTCCACCATCACGTCGCACTCTTTGATGAGCGCATCGAGCACCTCGCGGCCTTTGGCTTTCTTGGTGTCCAGCGTGATGGAACGCTTGTTGTGGTTCAGCATGGTGAAATACAGGCTGTCCACACCGGGAATGTCGCGTAACTGCTCTCGGGTGGCGTCGCCTACCCCGGCACGCTCGACCTTGATCACGTCTGCGCCCAGCCAGGCCAGCAATTGTGTGCAAGTGGGACCGGACTGCACGTGCGTGAAGTCCAGGATGCGCACGCCCGCCAGCGCCTGGCTCATGGGCCACCTCCGCGCTGCCCGGCGACGGCGGCGACCTGCGCTTCCAGCTCGGTAATGCGTTTGCGGGTTTCACGTTCCTGCGCAAATCGCGCGGTCTCGTCGCGAACCACCGCCGCGATGCCACTGACGCTGCCGTCTGCCGCATGCAACAAGGACACCGTGAAGGCGATCGACAGGGTGTGGCCGTCTTTGTGCAAGGCCGGCACCTTGAGCAGGTCGTGCCCGTATTTGGTGACGCCAGTCTTCATGGTCTGGTGGTAACCGTCCCAATGCCGCTGCTGCTGGCGTTGTGGAATGATCATGTCCAGCGACTGGCCAAGCGCCTGGGCCTCGGTGTGGCCAAACATGCGCTCGGCGGCCGGGTTCCACAGGGTGATCAAGCCTTTGGCGTCACACACCATGACCGCGTCGGCCATGGCGGCAACCAGCGTTTTCATATCCACAATTGACTGCATGGCGGGCCCTCGATCAGTCGGATTTCAGATGTCCAAACAAAGACGGCGCTCAGAGTGAACGCCGTGTTTGCTGGTTTTGCCAGATATCGGCCAAGCACCCAGGTCAAGCCACCCTCGGGATACAGGCCACTGTCAAGCCGTCAAACCGCTCCAGCTTTGTGCATGTCGGCGATCTGGGCGGCAGAATACCCCAGTTCGGCAAGCACGGAATCGGTGTGCTCACCCAGCAAAGGCGAGGCTGTCACTTCCGGCTTGGTGTCCGAGAACTTGATCGGGCTGCCCACTGTGAAGTAGCTGCCGCGCACTTTGTGCGGCACTTCGACGATTGAGCCGCTGGCGCGCAGCGACTTGTCGTGCAGCAGTTCTTTCATGGACAACACCGGCGCGCAGGGAATGTCGAACTTGCGGAAGATGTCAACCGCCTCAAACTTGGTCTTGTCCGAGATGAAGTTTTCGATGGTGGCGAAGATGTCCATGATGTGCGGCTGGCGACCACGTGGCGTGTTGTACGCCGGGTCGTCTTTCCACTCGGGCTTGCCCAGCGCGTCGCAGATGGGGCCCCAGGCATGGCCTTGGATGGTGAAATAGATGTAGGCGTTGGGATCTTTCTCCCAGCCCTTGCACTTGAGGATCCAGCCTGGCTGGCCGCCGCCGCCGGCGTTGGCACCGCGTGGCACTACACCATCCTTGAAAGCTTCCATCTCGTGCGGATACTGGGGGTACTCTTCCAGGTGGCCGAGCCTGTCCAGACGCAACTGGTCACGCATCTTCACGCGGCACAGGTTCAGCACCGAGTCTTGCATCGACACCGCGACCTTCTGGCCCTTGCCGGTCTTCTGTTTGCCAATGTACGCCGTGAGGATGCCGATGGCCAAGTGCATGCCGGTATTGCTGTCGCCCAAAGCGGCGGACGAAATCGTCGGGCCCGAATTCTCGCCTTTCCAGTAGCCGGTGGTCGAGGCTGCGCCGCCCGCGCACTGCGCCACGTTTTCGTAGACCTTCAGGTCTTCGTAGTGGTGGCCGTCACTGAAGCCCTTGACCGAGGCCAGAATCATCGCCGGGTTGAGCGACTGGATGTGCTCCCAGGTGAAGCCCATGCGGTCGAGCGCGCCGGGGCCGAAGTTCTCGACCATCACGTCACACTCCTTGATCAACTTCTCAAGCACGGCTTTGCCTTCGGCCTTCTTGGTATCGAGTGTCAACGAACGCTTGTTGCTGTTGAGCATGGTGAAGTACAAGGCATCGGCATCGGGAATGTCACGCAACTGGCTGCGCGTGACGTCGCCAGAGCCAGGGCGCTCGACCTTGATCACGTCGGCGCCAAACCAGGCCAGCATCTGGGTGCAGGCGGGGCCGGCTTGCACGTGGGTGAAGTCAATGATCTTGATTCCGCTAAGGGGTTTGTCGGACATGGTTTTCTATCTCCTTGGAAGTGGTTCTGGCAAATTACTCGGAAAGAACGAGAGTGAATTACTTTTTAGCGGTTTGCGGATTAAGCATCGTGATACGACCACTCTCGGTGCCGGCGGTTTCGTCAATCACGGCGTTGATCAGGGTCGGCTTGCCTGAAGCCAGCGCGTCCTTCAGACCTTTGGCCAACTCCGCCGGCGTGGTTGCATGGACGCCCACGCCGCCAAAAGCTTCCATCATTTTGTCATAGCGGGCGTTCTTGACGAACACGGTAGGCGCCACATCTTTGCCGCCCGACTGGTTCACGTCGATGCCGCGGTAAATGCCATTGTTGTTGAAGACGACCACACAGATGGGCAGGTTGTAGCGGCAAATGGTCTCGACCTCCATGCCACTGAAGCCAAAAGCGCTGTCGCCTTCAATGGCGATAACCGGTTTGCCGGTAACCACGGAGGCCGCCACCGCAAACCCCATGCCGATGCCCATGATGCCCCAGGTGCCCACGTCCAGGCGCTTGCGCGGCTGGTACATGTCAACAATGCTGCGGGTGAAATCCAGCGTGTTGGCGCCTTCGTTGACCAAGATCGCCTCGGGGTTGGCCTTGATCACGTCTCGAACGACGGCCAAGGCGCTGTGGAAATTCATCACCGGCGGGTTTTTCGCCAAGGTTTCAGCCATTTTGGCGACATTGGCATCGCGTTTGCTGTAAACGGCGGATGTCCACTCAGCGGGCGGTTTGGCCCAGTTGGCGCCCATGCCGGCCACCAGCGCAGCGACACAAGAGCCGATATCACCGACCAGCGGCGCGGCAATGGCCACGTTGCTGTCGGCTTCAGTCGGCGAAATGTCAATCTGGATGAACTGGCGGCCTTCGGCTTTATCACCGCCCCAAGTTTTGCCTTTGCCATGGGACAACAGCCAATTGAGGCGCGCGCCGACCAGCATCACCACATCCGCCTCGGCCAACACGTAGGAGCGCGCGGCTGACGAGGATTGCGGGTGGTTGTCGGGCAGCAGGCCCTTGGCCATGGACATGGGCAAGTAGGGAATGCCGGACTTTTCGACCAACGCACGCACGTCGGCGTCGGCCTGCGCGTAGGCGGCGCCTTTGCCCAGCAAAATCAGGGGGCGCTTGGCGCCTTTGAGCAGATCCAGGGCGCGCTGAATTGAATCAGGCGCAGGAATCTGGCGCGGCGCCGCGTCAACGACCTTGATCAATGATTTCTTGCCAGCCACCGCATCCATGGTTTGTGCAAACAGTTTGGCAGGCAAATCCAGATAGACACCGCCAGGGCGACCAGAGACGGCTGAGCGGATGGCGCGGGCGATGCCAACGCCGATGTCCTGCGCGTGCAGCACGCGGAAGGCCGCTTTGCACAGGGGCTTGGCGATGGCGAGTTGGTCCATCTCTTCGTAGTCGCCCTGCTGCAAGTCGACAATCTCGCGCTCGCTGGAGCCGCTGATCAAAATCATCGGGAAACAGTTGGTGGTGGCATTGGCCAACGCCGTCAGGCCATTCAAAAAGCCGGGAGCCGACACCGTGAGGCAAATGCCGGGCTTTTGCGTGAGAAAGCCAGCTGCAGCAGCCGCGTTGCCTGCGTGTTGCTCATGGCGGAACGAGATGACCCGCATGCCTTCGGCCTGCGCCATGCGGGTGAGGTCGGTGATCGGAATGCCTGGCAGGCCAAAGATGGTGTCGATGCCGTTGAGCTTCAGCGCGTCGATGACCAGGTGGAAGCCATCCGTGGTTTCCAAATTTTGCTCATTGGTCTGGGTTTGGTTTGTCATGGCAGGGTAACTTTTTGATAGGCTTCGAAAGGGGTCGCGGTATCATAGGAATTGATCTTCCTTTGGCCCTTGACCACGGTCAATATTCAAAGGATTTGGACTGCACCGTTAAAGCAAAATCGCCCACGCCTCTTATTCCCGGCACCCGTCCTGTCCATGTCGTCCGTCGAAACCCACCCGGAAAAAAACATCATCCGGGTACAACTCACGCAAAACACCGATTTGGCGCAGCTTACCGAGCCTGATCGCTTTGAGCTGGAAAAGCTGTTGACCGTGGTGGATTGCCATAAGGGCGACTTTCTGCTGCACCAAGGTGTCACCGACATGGAGCAGTATTTTGTGCTGGATGGCGTCTTGAAAAGAGTTGTCGCCAACGCCCAGGGCAAGGAAATGATTCTGCGTTTTTCTGATGAACGCGAGATGGAAACCAGCTACGCAGCCTGGCGCCTTGGCACGCCCACACCGTACAGCATTGTTTCGGTGACCAAGGCTCGCGTGGTCAAATTGCCGCTGCCGCAATGGGCCGCCTTCATCGAGGCGCGCCCCGCCATCAAAGCCTCGTTTGAATACAGTGTGATGCGTTTGATGAGCGAAATCATGGCCCATACCATCACCCTGCACCTGCTTGATGCGCCGGGCCGGGTGAACCGCTTCATGCGCAAACACCCTGAGTTGTTTGACCGGATTCCCAAAAAGGAATTGGCGTCTTACCTGAACTTGTCGGCTGAAACACTGAGCCGCCTGAAGCAGCGCGGCAAGATTTAGGCCTGCCCGCTGAACCCTCCCGTCGACTCAATCGACTGGCTGCTCTTCCTTGAATTCCAGCTTCTTCGGCGGACGAATTTTCGCGATGACTTTGGAAATCAGAGGCCAAACCAGCAACAAGATCGCCAACGTTGAGATCGTGCCGACCAACGGGTTGGACCACAACACCGACAACTCGCCCTGCGACACCAGCATCGCTTGTCGGAAGGAGTCTTCGGCCTTGTCGCCCAGCACCAAGGCCAGCACCAGCGGCGCCAACGGGTAGTCGAGCTTCTTGAACAAGTAACCTATGACGCCGAAGGCCATCATGAACCAGATGTCCAACATGGCGTTGTGCACGGTGTAGGCGCCGATCGCGCAAATCACCACAATCACCGGCGCGATGATGGCAAAAGGAATACGCAGAATCGAGGCGAACAGCGGCACCGTGGTCAACACGACAATCAGGCCGACCAAATTGCCCAAATACATGCTGGCGATCAAGCCCCAAACGAAATCTTTTTGCTCGACGAAGAGCAGCGGGCCGGGTTGCAGGCCCCAGATCAACAAACCGCCGAGCAGCACCGCGGCTGTGGGCGAGCCTGGAATGCCCAGCGCCAGCATCGGCAACAAGGCAGCCGTGCCGGCAGCATGAGCCGCCGTTTCGGGTGCGACCACGCCCTCCATCTCGCCCTTGCCAAAGTTCGCACCGTTTTTCGACATCTTCTTGGCCAGGCCGTAACTCATGAACGAAGCCGGTGTGGCGCCGCCAGGGGTGATGCCCATCCAGATGCCAACCAGCGAGCTGCGGATCGACGTGACCCAATACTGCGGCAGCTTCTTCCAGGTTTCAAAAACCACTTTGGGGTCGATCTTGGCGCTTTTGCCATTAAACGCGAGCCCTTCTTCCATCGACTGCAAAATCTCGCCAATGCCAAAGAGGCCAATCACGGCGATCAGGAAATCAAAACCGCGCATCAGATCGGTGATGCCGAAGGTCAGCCGAAGTTGGCCCGTAACGGTGTCCATACCGACCGCTGCCAGCGCAAAACCTATGCACATCGAAGCCAGAATCTTGAATGGCGAACCCTTGCCCATGCCGACAAAACTGCAGAACGTCAGCAAGTAGACGGCAAAATATTCGGGCGGGCCGAACTTGAGCGCGAACTTGGCCACCAGCGGCGCAAGAAAGGTGATCATCACGACGGCGAAAAAAGCCCCGATAAACGAGGAGGTGAACGCGGTGGTGAGCGCCGCGCCAGCCTGGCCATTTTGCGCCATCGGGTAACCATCAAACGTGGTGGCAACAGACCAGGGCTCGCCCGGAATATTGAACAGAATCGACGTGATGGCGCCACCAAACAACGCGCCCCAGTAAATGCACGACAACATGATGATTGCTGACGTGGGCGACATAGTGAAGGTGAGCGGGAGCAAAATTGCCACGCCATTGGCGCCGCCCAAGCCTGGCAGCACGCCAATCAGCACACCCAAAATGATGCCGACAAACATGAGCAGCATGTTCATCGGCGTCAAGATGACGCTGAAGCCGTGAAAAAGCGCGTTGATTTCTTCCATGGATGAACCAGGCTCCTGAATTCTTGAAAATGTTTATGTGAGGGTTTTGTGAGCGGATTTGCTCGGGGCTTAATAGCCCAGGAAGCCCAGCGGATTCAGCATGCCTTTGAAGAGCGGCACCTTGAACCAAACCTCAAACATCATGAAAAACACCACATTGATGACGATGGCCGCGACCACACTTTTGATCCAGGAGAACTTGCCCAGAATCACCATGAACAGCGCGATGTAGATGGCCGAAGCCACATATATGCCGATAACCTGGATGGCGCCCACATACACCAACGCGGGGACAAGCACCTGCAGCACGCGGCTGAGCTGCTCCTTGTCAACAAAGGCTTCGGTGTTGCGGTCTTTGCCAAACACCGCCTGGTAGAAGATGCCGCACGCCGAGATGCAGAGAATCAACCCGATGTAAAACGGGAAATAACCGGCGCCGGGGCCGTCACTGGTCCAGCCGGAGCCCAGGTTGCGGCTGCCAAAAAGCACGAGCAGACCGAATGCCAACACACACACGGCAGTGGCTGCCTCAACAATGTGCGTTGAGACAACGCCTTTGCCGCCAGACCCTTCGCTTGATGACATGCCGACCCCCTTATTTGGCTAGGAAGCCGGCTTCCTTCATCAGCTCCCGGTGCATGTTTTCAGATTTGCCGAGCCAATCGCTAAAGGCGTCGCCGGACATGCTGGTCTGGTTGAAGGCGCCCTTCTCCATGTAATCTTTCCACTCGGCCGTGTCGCGCACTTTCTTGAGCATGTCCACGTAAAACGCCAATTGGTCTTTGCTCACCCCCGGTGACGTGAAAACACCACGCAGCATGGTGTAGCTGGCGGGCACGCCGGCTTCTTTGCAGGTGGGGATGTCAGCCCAGGCGAGTTTGTCGGTCACCTTGGTTTTGTAGGTCAGGCGTTTTTCGTCAAACACACACAAAGCGCGCAACTGGCCGGCACGCCATTGGGCCACGGCTTCGATTG
Source organism: Rhodoferax sp. (assembly GCA_031428695.1). GTDB lineage: Bacteria > Pseudomonadota > Gammaproteobacteria > Burkholderiales > Burkholderiaceae_C > JANYCG01. Next base: position 19,220 of record JANOYE010000040.1, read on the forward strand.
GGTTGTTCACGGTCGAATCGATGTGTTTGCCGACCAACTGCACGGCCACTTCACCGCCGCCCCGGAAAGGCACGTAAATGAACTTGGTGCCGGTGGTTTTTTCCATGCCCACGGTGAGAATCTGGTCTTCTTGTTTGGAGCCGGTGCCGCCCATCTTCATTTTGTTCGGGCCGGCGGCCTTGACCGCATCCAGGTACTCTTTGGCCGTCTTGTGCGGGGACTCGGCGTTGACCCACAGGATGAACTGGTCCAGCGCCATCATGGAGACGGGCGTCATGTCGCGCCAATTGAAGGGCACGCCGGTGGCCATGGGGGTGGTGAACAAATTCGACAGCGTCACGACCAGCTTGTGCGGGTCGGCCTTGGCTTCTTTCACGGACAAGAAACCTTCCGCGCCTGCGCCACCCGATTTGTTGACAACGATCAGCGGCTCTTTCATCAGTTTGTACTTGATGACGATGCCCTGAATCAAGCGGGCCATCTGGTCTGCGCCGCCGCCGGTGCCGGCGGGTACGACGAACTCAACCGGTTTGGTTGGCTCCCAAGCAGCCAGTGCAGGCGAGAGCGCAGCCATAGCAGTGGCTGCAACAACACCCAAAACGGTGCACTTGGCCGCGCGCTTGAAAACGCCGGTGAATGCCGACGAACGGAAGGAGGATGTCTTGTTCATGATGTTTCCAAAGGTTCCAACTGAATAGTGCGGGGCGCCCACTGAGCGACGCTTGCGTGACTTATTTTGAGGGTGCCGTATGGTCTTGTCACTCGGGTAAAAAACTCTTGACGGTGATCAAGATTGCTGAAATGGAACCGCACGCCAGGGTTTGCCCGAGGACGCATCGACAAACCCGTCTGCTTTTGAGGGTTTTATCTACAGACGGCTGTAGGTCTCGTATTAACTTTGTAGTCAGCTACTGTTTGCATAGCGCACTGACAAACCAGTTGCCTCAACTGCCTCCGTGCAAGTCACCATCTATGTAGAACCACTTACCCGCTTCCCGCACGAACCGGCTGGTCTCTTGGATGCGCGTCGCGCGGCCGCCTTCGCGGCACCTCGCGATGAATTCCACCACGCCGGCGTTGGCGGTGGATTCGAAATTTAGCACCTCCAGGCCCAGCCATTTCACGGGCGGCAGGTGCAGCTCTTCGGGTGCGGTCGCAGGGTGCCAGGTGGCCATCAAATAGTCCGCCAGGCCCAGCACATAGGCGCAATAACGCGAGCGCATCAAGGCCAGCGGCGTGGGCGCGAGCGAGCCGCCGGAAAAATCAGCGTGCCAGCGCCCGCAACATTGGGCATACACATCACCACTGCCGCACGGGCAGGGGGATTCGCCGGGGTGGAATTTCTCTTTTTGACGCATCAATTCACCGACTTGATTCACCGACTTGATTTAACGACTCAATTCACCGAACCAGGCAGCTGCTTCAAGCGGCTGACGGGCGACTGCAAAATGATCCAGAGCTGCACTCCAAATAGAACCAGCGACAACACCAGGCAAGCCCGCTCCCCCCATTGCGCGCCAACAAAACCGCCCAAGGCCGCGCCCAGAGGCCGCACGCCCATGTTTACCGTCAAGAAGAGCGCCGACACCCGCCCCAACATGCCGTTCGGGGTGACCGTCTGGCGCAACGTGAGTGAGGTGATGGTCCACAAAATCGGCCCGAAACCAAACAAGAAAAACGACAGGCCCGCCAGCAGGCCGGAGGGGAAGTACCAGGTGGCCAGCATCACCGCAGAGCCGGCCACCGAAAAGGCCGGCCCCATCTGCACAGCGCGGCCAAACGGCATGGCGGCAACGATGCGCGGCGCCAGCATTGCCCCCAGGATCATGCCCACGCCGTAGATGGCCAGCGTGAACCCGACCTCGGCGGCGCTTAAGGCCAGCACCCGAACGGCGTAGGGCACATAAGCCGCTTGCAACACAAACCAAGCCAGGTTCCAGGCCACTGCCGTGAGCAAAATCGGGCGCAGCAGGGCGTGCTGCCAGACCAGGCGCACGCCGTCTTTCAGATCGAGGAAGGGGTGGCGCGGGGCGATGGGCGCGCGGGCAGGTTCAACAATGCCGAACAACATCGCCACCGCCGCGACCGACAAAACCGCTGCCAGCACAAAGGCGCTGGACGCGCCTGCCCACGCCACCAGCGCCCCAGCCAGCGCCGGGCCGCCCGCATAGGCGGCGCTGCGCGCCAGTTCCAGCCGGCCATTGGCGCGGGCCAGCCCGTCGCGCGGCACCAGCGCTGGCACGAGTGCAGGTGCGGCCACACTGAAGGCCACCGTGCCCAGTGCGCCGAGGAACCCCAGCAGCGCCAACACCGGCAAACTGAGGCCGCCCAGCAGCAGGGTGGCCAGCAGGCCAAACAGGGAAGCTGCGCGCAAAACTTCGGCCCAAACCATCAATCGTTGGCGCGAAACGCGGTCGGCCAGCAAGCCCAGCGGCAGGGAGAAGAGCAGGAACGGCAAGGTCTGGAATGTAGCCAACAGGCCGATTTCCCCAGGGCCAGCCTGCAGCGCCAGCACCGCCACAATCGGCACCGCCGCCAGGCTGACTTGCTCTGCTGTTTGTGCCGCCAGGTTGGACCAGGCGAGGCGATGGAAAGCCGTGTTCACGCTCAGGCCGCTTGCGCCATCCTGGAAAACTGCAACACGCCGTCATCCAACTTGCCAAACCGCAGCATCATGATGTCTTTCGGGTAGTTTTGATAGAGCCGCCAAGGCGCTTTGGAGCCTTGCTTTGGCAAGATGTGCATGGCCCGCTGGAAGTAGCCGGAGGAGAAATCAACCCAGGGTTGCTCGGTCACGGAGGCGTCGTCGTTTCGCGGCACGCAGTAGGCAATGCCTTTCTTCTGCATGTAGTTCAACAGGCGGCAAACATACTGGCAGGTGAGGTCGCACTTGAGTGTCCAGGAGGCGTTGGTGTAGCCAAAACTCGATGCCAAGTTGGGCAAGCCGGTGTACATCAGGCCTTTGTAGTTCATCGCTTTGGACATGTCTTGGCGCACGCCGTCCACCGTGATTTGCAGGCCGCCGAGCACCACCATGTTCAAGCCCGTGGCGGTGACGATCACATCGGCATTGAGCTGCTGGCCCGATTTGAGCCGGATGCCCTGGGCGTTGAAGCCGTCGATTTCGTCGGTGACCACCGAGGCTTGGCCCGCGCGGATGGCCTTGAACAAGTCGCTGTCGGGCACCAGGCACAGGCGCTGGTCCCAGGGGTTGTAACGCGGCGTGAAGTGTTTTTTGACGTCGTAGTCGGGGCCCAGCTCCATGCGCACGCCGCCCAAAATCATTTGTTTGATTTTTTCAGGCTGGGTGCGGCACATTTTGAAGATGTACATGCCCAGCAGCACCCGCTTCCAGCGCGTCAGGCTGTACGCCAGTTTGGATGGCAGCCAGCGGCGAAAGCGGTTGGCCCACAGATCTTCGCTCGGGCGCGACACCACGTAGGTCGGGCTGCGCTGCAACATGGTGACGTGGGCGGCTTTCTTGGCCAGTTCTGGCAACAGGGTCACGGCCGTCGCGCCGCTGCCAATCACCACCATGCGCTTTTGTTGGTAGTCAAGGTTTTGCGGCCATTTTTGCGGGTGCACCACGGGCCCGGCAAATTGTTCGATGCCTGGGAACCCGGGTGTGTAGCCTTGTTTGCCGTCGTAATAGCCGGAACACATGATGAGGAAATTGCAGGTGATTTGAATTTGCTTAGGCACGGCGTCTTGAGCGCTCGCACTCGGCGCCACCTGCTCTGCCATCACCGTCCAACGCGCCTGTTTTGAATCCCAGGCGGCGGCCTTCACCGGATGGCCAAAGCGGATTTTTTTGTCAATGCCATTCTCTTGGGCAGTTTCCTGCAAATAGCTGAGGATCGCCGGGCCATCGGCAATCGCTTTAGGATGCTCCCAGGGTTTGAATGAAAACCCCAGTGTGAACATGTCGCTGTCCGAGCGCACGCCGGGGTAGCGGAACAAATCCCAGGTGCCGCCCAGCGCGGTTCGGCCTTCCAAAATGGCAAACGTCTTGCCGGGGCAGTACGTTTGCAGGTGGTAGGCCGCGCCAATGCCGGAGAGGCCGGCGCCGACAACCAGCACGTCGAAATGTTCCATGGTGTGAGAAAGTTTTATGGGAATCTGGCGCGATTCGGTTTGCACGGAGGCCGCCAGAATAGCACCAGCCACCCTCGCGGGCTGTCACCTTTGCCTTGACTTTGGACGCGCCTAAAATACCCAATTTGGGTATAATTTAGGCAATGCCGAGGCGAAAATCAGCGCTTTTTCAATTCTTTGTAGTTTTTGAGCCTCTAAGTCACGAATTATATAGATAATTTGCTATCATTTTAATATAGTTTGTCCAGCCTGCAAAACCCGGTGCACCGCGCATCCACACATTTGGTGACGCCGTGTTTGACAGTGACACGACTGCGGTCTATAAATCGGCACCCACCACCATCAATGCAAGGGAGAAGCGCCATGTACCGCAGACTTCAAGCCTTCGGCCACACTGAATGCCAGCGCCCACAATGCCGCGTGCCGCCGTCGCCCGGCCTCATGAACAACCTGCTGCAACGCTGGACCAACCTGGTCGCCGAAGGGCGCTTGCCCAAAGACAGCACCTTCAAACAGTGGTTTGATTTCTGGGTCTCGTCGCGGCGCGGGCAGAATTACTGGGGCCTGGACGACCAGCGTCTGGAACACGCGCCCAAGACTGTTGCCGAGTTGATCAACCGGCCGAAGAAAAAACTCGCCGGTGTGGTGCGCACCCTCGTCTTGCTGGTGGATTTCCCGGATCAGCCGCACATCATGGAAAACAGTGCGCTGCATTACCAGCACATGTTGTTCGGCCTGGGGCCGCAGTTTCCATCAGGCTCGATGCGCGAGTATTTCCGCAGCATCAGCAACTTCAAGACAGGCGCCAATGCTGCCGGCGTGGACGTGCAGGGCGAGGTGTTTGGCTGGTTCCGCATGCCGCAACCGCTGTCGTTCTACACCAATGACGAATCAGCCATGGGCGACACCTTTCCGCGCAACGCACCGGGCCTCGCGCGTGACGCGGTGGCGGCGGCGCTGGTCGCAGGCGTGGACTTCAAACCGTTTGACGCGCTGGGTGAAAAAATCGTCACCGCGCTGTTTGTCATCCATGCCGGGCGTGGCGCCGAGGAGACCGGCAGCCGCGGCGATATCTGGAGCCATAAGTGGGCGATTCCCGGTGGTGTGGCGGTGGCTCCCAACCTGAAAGTCAGCACCTACCTCACCGTGCCGGAAGACTGCAAGGTGGGTGTCTGCGCCCACGAGTGGGGCCATCTGGCCGCGCGCTGGGCCGACTATTACGACACCGGCGAGAGTGAAAACATGACCAGCAACGGCCTGGGCAGTTATTGCCTGATGGCGGCCGGCTCTTGGGGCGACGGCGGCACCACACCCACGCTGCCCAATGCCATGCTGCGCATGTTTCACGGCTGGATCACGCCCACCCTGGTGACCAAAACCACGGCCGGCCTGGCCTTGGCACCCGCCGCAGAAGGCGGCCAGTGCCTGGTGATCCAGAACAAAAAGACCATGACCGACCGACAGTACATCATCGTCGAGTACCGCAGGCGCCAGTTCCAGGACAGTTTCCTGCCTGACGAAGGCATGGCGATCTACATGGTGGACGAAGCCATTGAAGACGTGAACGACGAGAACAACCTGGCCATTGAACTCATCCAGGCCGACGGCAAACGCGATCTGGCCGGTATTTTCGGCACCGGAAACCCAGGTGACACGGGCGATTTATACCCGCACAGGACAAAACGCATGATTGGCAAAGCCACCAAACCGGCACTGAACCTGCCCGGCGGCAAATTCAGCGGCGTGACCCTGCGCACCAAAGGCCGCGCCGGTGACGACCAATTGACGCTGGACGTCACCTTCGCCTGAGCCGGGGCATCAACTCACCGCATCAAAGTGTGGCCATTGCCGCCGTCCAAAAGGCGTGGCCCAGTTCCGGGTGGGAAATGTCGTTGTGCGCGCCGGCCATGCCGCCGCCATTTTTGATGATGCCGCTGCATTCCAGGTTGTAGATGCCTCCGGCGGCAAATGGGAACGCCTGGTCGGCTGTTTTCAATTCAATCGTTTGCGCTTCAACGCCAGCGCCCTGCAAGCCCCAGGTGCCCACCGAGCCATATTTGGGCAGCTCGTCGCCCGGCGCCATTGCCACCTGGCCGGCCACGCCTGCGGCCAACGGGTAAAGGCGGCCGACCGCTGTGTCGTGTTCGGATTGGGTCGCCACAATCGGCCCAGCCACCGCGCCTTCGGCCATGAGGCGCTGGAAATACCCAGCTTCCTTGGGTGAGGAAGGGATGCTCTTGCAATACGACCATAAGGAAAACGCGCCCTGCACCAGCAGCATCGAATCCAGCGGCCGAACTGGCTTGCTGCCGGCTTTGCCAGCCGCCAGCGCCGACATCACGACACAACCAAAGCTGTGCCCCATCAAGTGGAAGCGCACCTTGCGCTCGGCCGTGAGCGTTTGCAGTTTGGCCAACAGAGCAGCGCCACCGGTTTCACCAAAGGTGCAAGCCCGCGCCTTCATCTGCCAAAAAGACAGTTGTGCCAGCGGCGACAGGAGTTTCGATAAAAACCCGCCGCCAAAACTCGCCGGGTCGCCCAAGGCGTTTTGGTAGGCCGCCTCGGGGTTGAAAGGCTCCCGGTCCGCGCCGGGTGCGCCGGCCACACCTGCGCCGCCCAAACCCGCCTGAGCGTTCAACACGGCATAGGCTTTGCGGGCCGCTTCGGGCAAGGTTGCAGGCTCGGCGTCGTCCAGTGCGCATTCAAACAAAGTGCGCAGGGCCTGGCGCGCGGCGGGCGTGTCAGCAATGCTGGCAGCGGCGCTGTCTATCAGAGCTTCCAGCCCGGCATCGGTGGTGTCTGAACCCGGTTGCCCAACCGCAAATGACGCCGCGCCCGCCTTGGCCTCATTCATGTCCTCACCACCAAAGGGCAGGCTTGGCCAATGCAGGCCGATCATCAACGGCATGAACCCAGGGCGTTTCTGCCGCATCACGGCGAGGTCGCCGGTGCAAGCGGCGGCAGCGGCAATCCAGTCGCGGTATTGCCGCCGCGCCGCTTCGATGTCGCCCTTCCAGCCGTGCGACATGAGGAAGACATCGGTGACCGGTTGCTCGCGCAATTGTTTGGCCACCAGCTCGCTCATCACGCCGTCCGGGTCGCCGCTGCGCTCGCGCCCTTCGGCGTCAAAGTTGATTTGGTAGAACTTGAGATCTGTTCCGGGTATCTGTTCGATGCTCATAAAACCTCCTGAAAATAAAACGGTTGCAACACCTCCTGCCGCCTCAAACCGGCCCGCCAGGCAACCGAACTGCCGGGTCCCCCACGATGACGTAGCAGCGCGCGTCGTTGTTGGCCGTCCACAGGCCTGCCACCATGGCGTCGTTGCGCTCGGCGCCAAACCGCTCGTCTTCCAACACGCCGTTGAGGCTGACCGCCACATCGGCATATTTCTGCGAGAAGAAAGTCATCGCTGCGCCCAGCCTGCCGCCCGCCATGACTTCCTCCAACGCGCCTTCAAACACGCTCAAGTCGTCACCCGCACCGGGCCAGGCGAACGAATAACTCCAGGCGCGTTCGACATGGCCCACCGCGGCCAGCGCACCGCCTTTGGGCAGGCTCAGCTCGCGCTTGACCAAGGCCGACAAAAACGCGTGCGGCGCAATCGGCTCACGCACGCCCGCTTGGTGTGCGTAGTCGTCCAGCTTGGGCGTGCCCGCGCCGTAACAGGCAAAGTGAAAAGCGATCAGGCCCGACAAGTTGGCATCGCTTGGCACATCGTCGGCGGAGAAATAGAAGTCTTTCGGGATTGGGCCACGGTGCAACATCGGCCCCGGCCAGTCCTGGCACAGAAGCGCGCCCTGGTCGGCCAACTGGCGCGCATCACCGTTGGGAAAACCCATGCCGTGGCTGGCGGTGAACAACAACGACGGGCGCTCTTTGCCCAGCAGCGCTGCAGCCAACCCAGCCTTGCTGGCCTGATCCGCCAGCTGGGTTTCAATGGCCCAGGACTTGCCGGCGCTCTTTTGCATGAGCCCGGCCAGAGGTGAGATCAGTTTGTCTGCGCTCAGTTGGGTGGCGCGGTCGCCCCGGTTTCGCACGCCAAAAAATAACGCGCGTGCAACGGCTGCAGCCTGCGATTTCTCCTGTTGCACCACGCTGTTGGCGTACTGCGCATATTCGTCCACTGTGTCAAAGTGCAGCCGACCGACGGCGTAGTTCACGTCCAGTTCGTACTGGAAGCGAAACGGGATCGACTCCGGATCGCCGACCAAGAGCAGGTAAAAGGGCAACTTGCGTGGATCGGGCGGGCCCGGCGCTTTCTTGCGCGGCTCGCGCCCCAGCCAAGCGTGGGCCCGGTCCGGCACGTCGCCAATGCGGTAGCCTTCGGCTCCAGTGAATTGGCGGTAACGCTCGCCTGCCTGGGCTTTGCGCAACGCCAGCAGCGGTTCCAGCGCAGCGATCAATTCCGCTGTCGCGTTGCTGGCGAAAATGACGGCCCAGCCGGCTTCTTCCAGCCTTTGCGGGTCCCAATCAAAGCCCAATCCAAATGACGGTGCGGCGTTGGCGTGGCGTTGACTGAGCGCCTTTTTATGCTCTTCCTCCGGCTTGTCGCCACGTGCCACACGCGCCAGGTCAGCCACGGCCACGTCGGACAATAAATACGCCCCAGTGGCGCCATTCACCCCGTTGAGTGTCAGCGCTTCGGCTTGCCCTTGTAGGTCGGATGCAGTTGCCATGCGTTTCTCTCCGTTTTACTGACCTTTATTAGCCAGCCGTTTGGCCGTTTCCAGCATCTCGGCGTGGCCAAGATACCAGCGGAACAGGCCCGGCCCGGCGATGACCAAGCGCGTGCCTTCATCGTTCACGGCAAGGCCGGTGATCGGGCTGCCAAATGAACGCCCAAGGAGCGTGCAGGTGCCGCCGATCAATGCGCCGAAACAAGCCTCGACCTGCCCGGTGCGGTAGGCTGAAAACTTCGCATGGACGCCGTCGCGCCAGCGTGTGGCAATGTAGTCCAGCGCGCGGTCCGGCTGTTCGATGAACGGATTTCGATTCACGTCACTCTGAACTTCCGAAAAACTCACCCCCGCGTCTTGTGTGGCGGGAACGACCAGCATATCGTCTGCGCTGAACGCCAGCGCGAGCACCGGGTTGTCCAACTTGCTTCGGCTTTTGACAACCCCGCTGCCTGCGATTTTCCCGTCGCTCAACTTGCGCACTTCAATTTCGTTGGCGCCAGTGCCGATGGCCACCTGTTCGCCTTTGGAGTCCAGGGCCATGGTGAGCACCTCGCGCTCCACATCGGTTTTGACAGGGCCTTGCCAGTCGCCGTCGCCAACCTTGCGCCACACGGATACCACGGTGCCGTCGGCGGCGACCAAACTCTTGCCATCCGGCGTAAACCAAAGCGTGTTGCGCAAGGCGCAGGCCGTCCTAGCCCCGGTGCCACGGCCCGCTTCGACAGCTTTTCCCAGCGCGGCGCCGACCGGCAGCCACGGCGTGCTGGCAGGCTGGGCGACCGCGCTCACCATCACCCGGCCAGAACAACCCTGCAGTGCGAAATCGGCGCCGTCGCGGCTGAGCGCCATCGAACGGACATCCTCGCCCGCCAGCGTCATACCCCCTGCCGCTGCATATTGCCCGGCAGACTCTTTGAGAAATCGCACTGTCCGCTTGCCCGTTTCAAGCACCATCAGGTTGTCCAGTTTGGCCGAGCCACGCAAGCCACGCCAGGCCTTGGCCGCTTCCCCCGCGAGCACGACAGGCCGGGCCAGCGGGCTGCGCTGCTCGGTATCAACCAGCATCACGCCCTTGGCGCCGCCAATCAGCACGACGCCGTCGCGTTTGGGATGGACAGCGATGGCATACAACTTTTCGTCCCAGCCGGGAATGCGGGCCAAACTGGCGCCTGCTCCCTCAAACGCGGCAGCCTTCGAAGGATCGGCGGGGACAGCCCAGCGGATCAAGGTTTTGTCGTCCCCCACACTGAACAAGCTGTTGCCGTCATTGGAAAACGCCAGGCCATTGATGCGCCCCCTGGACTGCTTGCTGACGACCTTTGTGCCAAGCTGGTCGAACCCTCGGGACTGCACCGGCCAGAAGTGCAAATCGCCCTTGGCATCGCCCGCAAACGCCCAAAGCCCATTGGGGCTGACGGCCAGCGCGTGCAAGGCAATGGGCTCAGGCGTTTTGAAACTGGCGTCGGGATTGCCCGTGTCAGCGGCATTGGCCTGGCTCCAAACGGCCACCCGCCCGCCCCAATCGGCTGAGACCAGCTTGCCCTGGGCGGCGCCATCAGGCACAAAGCTCAGGCGGTAAATCACAGACTGATGGATCTTCCCGCCAAAGGTGGCAAGTTCCTTGGGCCGCGCTCGATCCGAAATGTCCCACATTGTGATCTGTTTTTGGCGGCTGGCAGCTGCCAATAACGTGCCTTGCGGGTTCAGCGCAACGTTGGTGATTTGGGGTGCAACCGGGTCTTTCGCATCGTTCGCAGCCTGGCCCGCCCCTGCTGATGGCGTACGCCAACGGATATCACTGACCTTGCGCAAACTGTCTTCTTGCACCTCCCACAGCACGATATCGCCGCCTTCATCGGCTGACACGGCAAGGCCTGGGCCCACGCCCTTATGGTAGGCAACGGCGCTGATCCCAGCCTCATGCCCACCGGGCGACTGGCCGAGCGTGCGATCGCCAGCGCTGGCCCAAAAACCAAGCTTGCGATCCATGCTGCCCGACAGCGCCAACGCGCCCCCCTGCGCAAAAGCGACCGCCCTCACCACCGCCTTGTGCTCGCCCAACTGCCGTTCAATCGGCGGAAAGCGCCCCAGCACACGGATCAAAGCGATATCCACCGCGACGTCCAGTCCTTCGACCTTTCGCCCGCTAATCTCCTTCTGGGTCTCGATCACCATACGCAACCCTGCTGTGTCGTTGTCGTCACGGGCCAACAACGCCGCTTCTTTTAGGCGCGAACCCAGCAAGTCGCGGTAGCTTTTTTTCTCTGCCGCTTCGGCGGCTACCCGCGCCTCCCTGGCCTCTCCTATTGCCACGTTCAACCACGCGGCCACACCCACGAGCACCACAGAAGACGCCAAAAGTATCCCCAAATACATCTTGAGCTGGGTGTTCTTTTGCGCAATGACGGCAGTGCGGGCTTGTTCCACCTGAAGCTGCGCGCGGCGCTGGCGCGACTCGGCGAGAAATTTGAGGTCCAATTCACCAATGAACTCGGGGTGCTCCTTGGCGAAGGTTTCACCCTGCTCCAGTTGGGCATCGGTGAACAACATGTCCTCCGGCCGACCCGCCTCTTCCCAAAGTTTGGCCTGCTTTTGCATGAGCGACAGATGTTGTTCGCGCCAACGTTGGTTGCCCTGGTAGAGCGGGCTAATCAGACGGTCATGCGACAGCTCGATCCATTCACGGTCGCCGGAAATGTCGGTGCGCAAAATGTGGCGTTCGATCAGCCGGTTAATCGCTGGCTCGAGTTCACCCAGTTGAACCGGGTCGCGCAACACCTTGGTCCGCACGCCATTGCGGGAGAGCAGCCGGTCTTCCACAAAATCACGCAAAAAGCGTGACGTACCTTTGGCCAACTTCGCCGCGGCACTGATCTCTTCCGAAACGTAGTCCGCAAGCGCAGCATCAATTCGGTTGATGTCTTGGGTGGAGTCGATGTCCCCCGGCGCAATGGGCCGGCCTTGGCCAGCCACAACTTGGTCCCACAGGCGCCTGCATCCGACCTGCAGCAGCAGCGGCTCGACAAACCGCCCGAGGAACCCGGCCTCGGGATTGCCAGCCGAACCGGCTTGTCTGACTTGGCGCAGGTCGTCCACCAGCGCCTTGGCGGCGTCTTTCGGGAAGTCCAGCGGCGCCGGTCCGCTGATCGCCTGCATCGCCTGATCCACCTCCAGCGGCAGCAGTCGGTAGCGAAATGCCAGGCCGGTCGGAATCCGGTGCAGGTACGGCTCCAATTCGGCGACATGATCCTCTCGCATGGAAAACAGCGCCCACACAGGCGGCACCGGGGGCAATTTCGGCGGCGGCGGTGCATCGGCAGGCGGCGCGCTGGTGTCATCGGGCTGATCCGCAGCCGGTTCGCTCTGTGTGTCTTCGGCGCCACCCAGCAATTCACCCACCTGCCGGATGAACTCCTTTTTTAGCAACCAATCTGAACGCTTCAAAGTGAACAGTTCTTCGAATTGGTCAAAGATGATCAAAGGAAACCGAACGCGCCCGCGCGCGTCAAGCAAAGGGGGCAAAGCCCGGAAGTAGTCGGCCAGGCTCATCGCCTGAAGCGCCCCGGGTGCTTTTCGCAAGCCGGGTTCGCGCCGTTTTTCCAGCACCTGGAGCGTGGCGTAAACGTAAGGATTGACGTTTGCCAATCCCTCCTGAAAACTGGCATCGAGGCGCACCACCGGCAACACGTTGAAGCGCTTCTGGACTTGCGGAATCATCGCCGCTTGGATCAGCGAGGTCTTGCCGGCGCCGGAGGGCGAGATCAACAGCACAACACGTTTGGCCACCAGCAGATCGACCAGCGCCTGCACATCGGCCTCGCGCCCATAAAGCGTTTGCCCGGTCGTGAAAGGCACCGGCCCGACGTAGGGGTTTTCGGGGCCGGTCTCTGCAGCGGCCTCTACATCGGCTTCTGCAACAGCTTCTGAGCCCGGCGCTGCGGCTAGCATGGTCAAGCGCCTTCCCGTTTGACGACACCGTCCACTTCACACTGCGCCATCAGTTGCGACATGAAGGCTTCGGGTGTGCCCCAAAAGGTGGTCATCTTGCCTTGCGTTTGAAAGAAGGTGTCGATGTATTTGGTGGCTCTATAGGGATCGATCTGCGCACCTTCGGACGGGTTGATCTGAACCGCCACACGCACGCTCTGCTCCCCTTGCCGATTGCCGGGTTGTTTGAGAATGCCGCGCAGCAACACGCGAAAGTCCCAGTCGTCCGGTTGAAACCCCAGCAACAACCAACCCGAAGCCGCAAAGGCGCTGGAGACCGATCCCGGAATTCCCAGCTTCTTCAGAAATTCGGCCCGGGTCACCGCCGTCAAAAAATCAAAATAGTCGTCTTCTGTTAAGACCAAGCTCTCGGGATGCTCCAGATTGCCGAACACGTGGAAAATCAGCGGCTCTTGCACGCTGGGCACGTACCCTTTGGGCGGCACCGGGCCGATTTGTTTGGGCATGTCATTGACAACCCGCCACGTGCACAGCAGCACCTGGGGTTTTTTGCCCTGCTCAATCAATGCGTCGCGCAACAGGTTGTCGCGATTGGCGTTGACAAACACGTTCAGCGGCAACCGGGCCAACAAGCGGTGCACATCGGCCCGATTGTTTGCGCGTTGCGCCGTACCGACCTCTAGTATCATTTCATTGAGCAGGCCTTCGTAGGACTCGCAGTTCATGAAGTCTTTTCCCAGGCGAAGGCCAGCCGCCTTCAAGTCGGTCTCAAACCGCTCGCGAACTTGGCTGATCAGGTATTTGCGCAATTCGGCAAACGCGTATTTGCGGCTTTGCCGGTACGACAAATACTGGGCGACCTGGGCCAGGTCATCGCGGTTTCTGGGTGCCAGCGGGAACTCGTAGCGCTCGGCCCACTTTTTGGCCATGCTGCGGGTGCTGCCGAACTGGGACTCGACCAGACCCGGCCCAAGAATTGGAACCAACTGGCTGCTCTCGATGTCCAGCGCCAATGCCGGCAATTTGGGAAACGGTTCCGACCACGTGAGATTGGTTTGCCACAGCCGCCCGGTTTTCAAGCGCATGAAAAGCGTGGGCATCCACCAGTCCGGGCGCGACCGAACCAGGCTTCGCCCAACTGCCACCGCACGGTCGATTTGCCCGGAGTCCGCCAATTCCTTCAGCATCGACGCCATGAACAGCGCCGAAGTTTCCTGCGTGATCTTGCCCTGCATGGCCAACACGGCGGGCACACCCACCGCGGCCAAACGTGGCCCGATGGCGTTCATCACGCCCTCCTGCTGGCTGCCAGCGCTTTCACACGACGCCAGGATGATCAGACGCGGCTGGCGACCGTTGTCGCGCAGGCGTTCTACCAGCTCTTGCCCCGCGATAGAATGACCGCTGCCATCTTCAGCCTCCAGTAACAGGCGCGGCTCTTGCCCGTCAATCAACGCGCCGTGGCACACAAGGTACAGGATGTCGACATTCGCGCTGTTCAAAGTGGACACAATGTTGAGCAGCGTCGCGCGGCCTTGCAGCGCGGTAGCCACGATCCGTCGACCGCTGGTTTGCCCCTTGGCCTCAAGCGCCAATAAGGCGCGCTCAACCTCTTTCGCATGGTCGATCTCGCCCAGCCTCCACTTGGTGGCGACATCGCTCGGGCTGGCAACCACCAGCAGTGCCTTGATCAAACTCGTGTCGCTTTCGGCCACGATCCGATAGTCCTGCGATGCTAAAAATCTTGAAAACCAGAGGTTTTCTTGCGTCAGCAGTGGCTGATTGCCTAAAGGGTCAACCATCAGCTCCCAGGCCAGGCTGTGCAGCTCAGGTGCGCTGGACGGAATCGACAAACGCACCCGCAAGGTCGATTGCGACGCCGCCAGATTTCTCGCTTTGCTGTAGGCGTCGAACACCTTGCTTCCAGGGAAACCGAACAGCATGGCGCTGAGTTGTTTCCCATAGGCCTCGGGGTCGGCGGCCAACTGGTTCAGGCTGTTGAAGTCAAATTCGATTTCAACCGGGTCAAGCAGTTGGTCTTCGAGATCACTCGCCGGGTCACTGAAACGCGCGGTGATGAAGTAACGGCCTTTGTCCAGCCACTCGATGCGAAGCTCCAGCTCACGATGATTGACCAGCATACCGACAGTCCTCCGTGAGTGACCATTCTTCTACAGTCGCAGAGGCGAAGCAAGGACAATGTCCTTAAATTTGGGTAAGCATTTCGTTACAGTTTTGGCGCGAGCGACCGTCAGGTGCACATGGCCTGTCAGGCCTCGCAGATCCAGGGCTCAGCGTTCCAGCCGCAACACGCGCCAACCTCGCACTTTCGCCTCGGCTTGGAGGCGCGCGTCAGGGTCAACCGCAACGGCGTGATCCACCGCTGCCAAGAGTGCGAGGTCGTTGATGGAGTCGCTGTAGGCGGCGCTGTCGAAGTCCCCCAGTTGCTGCCCTCGTTCCACCAGCCACGCGGATAGGCGCGCCACTTTGCCCTCACGCATGTTCAAGCTGCCGGTGGTTTTGCCAGTGAACACGCCGCCAATCAGTTCGGGCTCAATGGCGATCAAGTGCAGGTCGCCCAGGTGGCGCGCCGTCAACTCGGTGATAAAGCGGTTGGTGGCGGTGGTGAGCACCACCAGATCGCCCGCAGCTCGGTGTTGCTTGACCAGGTTCATGGCCGAGGCTGGAATGCACGGACGGATTCGTTCTTGAAAAAACGCCTGGCGCACCGGCTCCCAAAATGAGGGTGTGCGCCCCGCAAGGGTGCTGACGTAGAAATTGGCAAACTCCGCCATGGCCACGGTGCCGGCCTTGTACTGCGCTTCCATGTCGGCGTTTTTCGCCTCGAACTGAAGGCGGTCAAGGTGGCCGGTTTCAACCAAATAATCGCACCACAACACATCGCTGTCGCCTGAGAGCAGCGTGTGGTCAAGGTCAAAACATGTCAGTTTGGGTTTGCTCATTCCGCTGCCTGATCAGCCGGTTTTCTTGAGGTGCCAGGCTTTGGGCCGCGTGAAAGTCTGAATGCCATCACCAGATAACGTTAATCCGACACCCGAATCACCCATGCCGCTCCAAGGCAGACGCGGGCTGACGCGGTCGCAGCAGTTCCAGTAGACGCTGCCCGCATTCACCTGGGCCAGCAGCGCACGTGCGCGGCCTTCATTGGGTGTGTAGACGCCTGCAGTCAAACCGTATCGCGTGTCGTTCATCAGCGCCACCGCCTGCGGATCGCAACTGACTTTCTGGATGCCGATGATCGGGCCGAAACTCTCTTCACGCATCAGATCCATGGAGTGGTTGACACCGCTGAACACGGTCGGCGCGAACCAGTTGCCGGGGCCGGGCAAACGCGCGCCGCCGGTATGCAGTGTGGCACCTTTGGCCAGGGCATCTTTCACCTGCGCTTCGAGCACCGCGAGTTGCGGCGCGCGTGTGATCGCGCCAATGTAGGTGTCGTCACGCATCGGGTCGCCCGCCTTGAAGCCTTTGACAATCTCGACAAACGAGGCCACAAACGCGTCGTGGATTTTTTCATGCACATATATGCGTTCCACCGAACAACAACTCTGCCCGGTGTTGTACATGGCGCCATCGGCCAGCGACTCTGCCGCTTTTTTCGGGTCGGCATCATCACACACGTAGGTCGGGTCTTTGCCGCCTAATTCGAGTTGCAGCTTGATGAAACGCTGGCCCGTTGCCGCTGCGATCTTCGCGCCTGTAGCGACCGAGCCGGTGAAAAACACGCCATCGATTTTTTGCGCCAGCAACGCGGCACCAACGTCACCTTCGCCGATCAAGCAGGCCATCACGTCTTTGGGCACGCCCGACTCATGCAGCAACCGTGCAATCGCCTGCCCGGTCATAGCGGCAAATTCGGACGGTTTGTAGAGCACGGCATTGCCGGTCAACAAGGCCGGCAGAATCACGTTGCAGCCGACAAACCAGGGGTAATTCCATGCGGAGATGTTCGCCACCACCCCCAGGGGCGCGTGCTGAATCTGCTCTGTCATGCCGCCCTCGGCATAGACGGTTTCGGTGGCGATTTGCGCAGCCACCTCGTCGAGAAAAAAATCAATGCGCCCGAGCAAACCGTTCAACTCGTTGCGCGACATGCTGATCGGCTTGCCCGTTTCGCGCGTCATGATGGTGGCCAGCTCGTTCAACTGTGCCACCACGGCCGCGCGGAACTTCACCACGCAGGTTTTTCGGTCGACAAGGGGTGTCGCGGCCCAGGCGCCTTGAGCAGCGCGTGCGGCATTGAATTTGGCGGCCACACTGGCGGCATCATCTCCTGCCAAAGTGCTTATCAAGGCGCCTGTGGCCGGGTTGTGGACAACGAGCTGGTTCATTTGTTTTTTGACGTTGAGGTGGTGGCCTGTGCCGTACTGGTCGCGCGGGCCGCGAGCGCTGCGGCCAGAAAGTCGTGGAGGAGGGGCGTGTCATCCAGCACATCGTCGGCCCGCCGGTGAAACTCGGGGTGCCACTGCACTGCCGCCACCCAGTCGTTCCCGCTGACCCCGCCGGTTGAGCGAATGGCTTCGATCACACCGTCGTCTGGACAACGCGCTTCCACCATAAAACCGGGGGCCAGGTCTTTGATGCCTTGATGGTGTACGCTATTTATTTTATAGCTTCTCACACTATCAATCAGAGACCCGAGCCTCGATTTGGCTTCAATTTTCACCGAATGGAACAAATTGTCGTACGCATCGCCGTCACGGTGTTGCAGCGCTTCGGGGCGTTGTGTTGTGATGTCCTGATAAAGCGTGCCGCCATACGCCACGTTGATGAGTTGCAAGCCCCGGCAAATGCCAAACACCGGTTTGCCAGCCGCCACGAAGGCCTTGACCAAGGCGATTTCGTAGTCGTCCCGAATTTTGTCGCCGCGCCATTCGGGCTTCAAGGCCTGCTCGCCGTAACTGCCCGGCCACACGTCCACGCCGCCATGCATCACCAAACCATCGAGCCACTGGGCGTATTGATCCAATGTGGTGGTGCCGCGCGCCGTATCACCTGTGACCGGCGGAATCATCACCGGCAACGCGCCGCCCGACATCACCCAATGCGACATGGATTGCTCCACGTAGTGCAAGGTCTTCTTGCCAAAGGCCGTACGCGTGGGATCGGGGTGCAAAAAACACGCGCTGATGCCAATCCGGGGGGATGTCGCCCCCACGCTTGTCACTGCGTGTACTGCGCTGCCCCCCGAGGGGGCCGTGCCTTGCTTGGGGCGGCCCGGCGCTGCGGCGTTTTCCATGTTTAAAGGGCCGCCCTGAAAAGCCGCTCAAAATCCTGCGCCGTGCAGGGCCGGGGATTGGTCTGATGGCACATGTCTTCCGTGGCAATTTCCACCAAACGCGGCAAGTGCTCGGGCTTGACGCCATGCGCGCTCAATCCACCGACGATGCCGACACTCACTTTGAGCTGTTTGAGCCAGGAGACGAAACCCTTGCCGCCACTGGCAACGCCGCATACGTGGGCGAGTTCGTCAAATTTCAGAGGCGCGGCCTCGTAGTTCCAGGCCAGCACGGTGTCGATCATCAGCGCGTTGGCCAAGCCGTGGTGCAGGTCGCACACGGCGCCCAAGGCGTGGGCGCAGGAATGCACCGCTCCCAAGTCTTTCTGAAACGCGATGGCACCCATCATGGACGACATCATCATGTCGCTACGGGCTTGCAAGTTGCCGGGTTCTTTCACGGCGGTCAGGAGCGCCGCAGCGGCGATGCGTGTGCCCTCCAGGGCGATGCCATCACACAGCGGGTGGTAGGCCGGCGAGAGGTAACTTTCGATGTTGTGGGTGAGCGCGTCCATGCCCGTCGCGGCTGTCACGTGCGCAGGCAATCCAAAGGTCAATTCCGGGTCGGCAAACACGCATTTCGCCAAAATCTTCGGGCTGAAGACCACACGTTTCAAGTGGGTGTCGTTTTCACTCACGACGCTGGAGCGGCCGACTTCGGAGCCGGTGCCGGACGTGGTCGGCAACGCCACAAAATACGGCAATTCATGGGTGATCGCCTTGACTTGCGGGTGATCCCATACGTATTCCAGAATGTCGCCACTGTGTGTGGCGGCGATACCCACCACCTTGGCCACATCCAGCGCCGCGCCGCCACCAAAACCGATCACACAGTCGGCCCGGTGCGCTTTGTAGGCCGCCGCGCCGTCCATCGCCTGGCTGCACGTCGGGTTGCCGAAAACGCCGCTGAACACGGCCACGTCGAGCCCGCCGAGGTGGGTTTTGAATTCAGCCAGAACCGGCAAGGCCCCCAGCGCTTTGTCGGTGACGATCAAGGGCCGCTTGAGGCCGTTTTCAATCAAGTGGGCAGCAACGAGTTTGCGTGCACCGGCTCCAAATTTGATCGGCGTTGGAAATGCGATGGAGGTAATGCTCATGGTGTTCAGATGATTTCAAAATACCGTTTCATTTCCCAGTCCGTCACGGCATCCAGCCACTGCCGGTATTCCCACTCGCGCGTCGCGGCAAAGTGGTCAACAAACGTGTCGCCGAGCCAGTCGCGGGCAATTTTCGACTGCTGGAAGTTGCAGGTGGTTTCGATCAAGGTGCGCGGGGCGCGCGGAATGTGCTCTGCGCCTTGGTTGGTGCCGGTGATGGGGGGTTGGTCAAGTTTGAGGCCTTTTTCCACGCCATCCAACCCTGCGGCGATAACGGCGGCCATGGCCAGGTAGGGGTTCACGTCGGCGCCGGGGCAACGGGTCTCCAGCCGTGTGGCTTTGGGCGACCCGGCGATGACGCGGAAACTTGCGGTGCGGTTGTCGATGCCCCAGGTCGGTTTGACCGGCGCCCAGAAACCATCGACCAGGCGTTTGTAGCTGTTGATGGTCGGCCAGATCATCGGCGCGAATTCCATCATGCAGTTCACTTGGCCAGCCAGGTAACTCTCAAACAACTTGCTCATCTTGCGCGGCGCTTTCGCGTCATAGAACAAATTGGTTTTGCTTTTGTCGCCCAACGCCACCAGGCTCTGGTGGATGTGGCCGCTGCAGCCCGGCAAATTTTGGTGCGGTTTGGCCATGAAGCTGGGCATGACGCCGAAACGCGCGCCGATCTCTTTGGTGCCGGTTTTGAACAGCACGGCGCGGTCGGCTTGCGCCAGCGCTTCGCTGAAACCGATAGCAGCTTCGTACACCCCCGGCCCGGTCTCGGTGTGCAGGCCTTCCACCGGCACGCCAAAGGCCAACATGTCGTCCATCAAGGCGTTGAAGAAACCCTGGTTCTGGTTCATGCGCAAGAGCGAATAACCAAACATGCCGGGCGTCAACACCTCAGGGGCGACGCCTTTTTTGGCCGCCCAGGTTTGCGGCGTCTCCAGGAAGTTGTACCACTCGAATTCCATGCCCGTCATGACCTGGAAGCCCATTTTTCCGGCGCGTTTCAAGACTTTTTTCAGCGTCTGGCGCGGGCACACGGCGTGGGGGGTGCCGTCGGCGTTGACAAACTCGCCGAGGAAGAAATCGACGTTGTTGTCCCACGGCACTTTGCGCGCGGTGTTCAGGTCAACCCTGGCCAGCGCATCCGGAAAGCCGTGTTGCCACCCTGTGACCGTCGTATTGTCGTAACAGGTGTCCATCATGTCCCAGCCCAGCACCACGTCGCAAAAACCGAAGCCGCCTTTGGGGTAGGGCTCGGCCGCGCCGAGGAACTTGTCGCGGTGCAGGTATTTGCCGCGCAAAATGCCGTCAATGTCGCTGACGGCCACCTTCACTTTGGAGGCGCCAGACTTTTCAATCGCCGCAACGGCTGGGTGGGTTTTCGGTGGCGCGGCCAATTTCACTGCCGCTTTCAATTTGGAAGCCATGGACTCTCCAGTTTCGCTTATTGTGCCGGTGCGCCGGACGCGAGCCCCAAGTCTTTGAGGGCCAGCGCGATGGCATGCACCGCTTGCTCCATTTCCAGCGGGCCGATAGCGCCAATGCAGCCGACGCGAAAAGTCTCGATCTGCGTGAGTTTGCCGGGGTACAAAATGAACCCGCGTGCGCGCGCGGCTGCGTAATACGTTTTGAAATCGTATTTCGGATCCGCTGGCGCGTGGAAGGTGACGATGATCGGCGCCTGGATCGCCGGGTCAAGAAACGGCTTGAAGCCCAGCGCCGCCATGCCACTCACCAAGGTGGCGCAGTTCTGCCTGTAACGCGCCAACCGCGCCGGTTGGCCCCCCAGTTCCTCGAACTGCGCAATCGCCTCGCGCAGCGCCACCACCACATGGGTGGGCGGCGTGAAGCGCCACTGCGTGGTCTTCTCCATGTAGGTGTATTGGTCGTGCAAATCCATCGCCAATGACGGACTGCGGCCCGCGCAAGCATCCAACACAGCTTTGCGGATGAACACAAAACCCATGCCGGGCACGCCCTCCAGGCATTTGCCGCTGGCCGCGACGAGCGCGTCAAAACGGGCCTTCCTTGCATCGATTTCAATTGCGGCGAAGGAACTCATGGCGTCTACGATCAGCCCCTTGCCATGGCGCTCGCACACATCGGCCACGGCCTGCAGCGGGTTCAACACACCCGCGCCGGTTTCGCAGTGGATCATCATCACATGGGTGACAGTTTTGTCGGCGGCCAGCCGTTGGTTCAGCACGTCTGCGGAAACAGGCTCTGCGTCGTCAAACCCCACTACCGTGCAGCGCCGGCCCATCATGGTGGTGAGCTTCGCGGCCCGTTTGCAGTAGGCGCCGTTGTCGAGCACCAGCACGTGGCCGTCGGCCGGCACCAGAGTCGCCACCGCCGCTTCGACGCTGAAAGTGCCACTGCCCTGCAATGGCACCACCACATGCGAGTCGCTGGCGTGGATGATGTTCAGCAAACTCTTTCGGATGCTGGCGGTGACGGCGTTGAAGTCGGCGTCCCACGAGCCCCAGTCTTTGAGCATGGCGAGTTTGGTGCGCAGGGTCGTCGTCAGCGGGCCAGGAGTGAGGAGGATTTTGTCTCTGTCCATAAGATGCCTTTGTAATTACTTTGCAGTCTGTCTCCAGGCCTGGGTGCGTCTATTGACGAACCAGCCCAGCAGCATAAACAAAAGAGTCGCGACGGTGGAGGCGATGCCGATCAACACCGCCATGGCGGCGGCAGCGCCGGTTTCACCGGCCTCATCCAGATTCAAAATGGCGATGGAGGCGACCTTGGTGTCGGGCGAATAGAGGAACACCACGGCAGATATTGTCGTCATGGCGTTGATGAAAAAATAACGCGCGATGTCGATCAAGGCCGGCGTGCAAATCGGCAGCGTCACGCGCCAGAAGGTCTTGTAAAACGGCACTTTCAGCGACGCGCTCACGGCTTCGAACTCGGCGTCCAGGCTTTTGAGCGCCGTCACCGCCGTGAGGTGGCCGGTGGTGTAGAAATGCACGATGGTGCACACGGTGAGCAGGGCCACCGTGTGGTAAAGGCCATTGAGCGGGTTGCCGCGCGCGTTGAAAAAGAAGATGTAGCCCAGCCCCAACACCAGGCCTGGCACGGCCATTGGCAACATGGCCAGCAGTTTCACCAGCCCGCGCAAGCCCTGCCCGGCCGGGCCACCGCCCTTGGTTTTCTCCAGCAAATACGCGCCAGCAAACACCAGCGCGGTGCCAAACACCGCTGTGCCGGCTGCCATCTTCAGGCTGTTGATGAAACCTGTACCCACTTCGGCGTCGATCAAACCGAGCCTGAAGTTGTTGAAACTCGGTGCCAGGTTGTAGGGCCACAAGGTGACGAACGAGGCGAACACCGCCATGCCCAGCATCGCCAAAACCAGGAAGGCGACGAAGCAGCAATACGCGAGCATGGTGCGGTCGTAGCCCCGAGACGGCTTGGGCGCGTAGGGCACGGCGCGGGCCGTGAGCATCGCTGTTTGGCGGCGGCTCACATGGTTGTCCACCGCAAATGTCAACACTGCGGGCAGCAGCAGCAAGATGGCCACCACCGCGCCACGGGCAAAGTCTTGCTGGCCGATCACCAGTTTGAAGACATCGGTGGCCAGCACATTGAAATTGCCGCCAATCACCTTGGGGATGCCGAAGTCGGTGATGACCAGGGTGAAGGTGACCAGCGCGGCGGAAATCAAGCCGTATTTGGCCCCCGGCAAGGTGATGGTGAAGAATTTCCGCGCGGCGCTGGTGCCCATGGCGTCTGCCGCTTCATACAGGCGCGCGTCGGCCAGGCTCAAGGCCGTCACGAGAATCATCACGGTGTGCGGAAACACGGCAAAACACTCGGCCACCACAATGCCGGGCGCGCCGTAAATTTGCTCGATGCCCAGGCTTTGCATCGCGCCTTTGAGCACGCCTTGGTTGCCAAACCAGTAGATCAGCGAGATCGCCGCCAGCAGCGAAGGCGCCAAGAGCGGGATCAAGGTGATGCCGCGAAACAGGCTTTTGAACGGCATGCAGGAACGCGTAAGCGCGTAGGCAAAACCAAAAGCCAGCGGCACCGTGATCGCCGTCACCAACGCCGACACCCACAAGCTGTTCCACAGGCTTTCCAACAGCGCGGGCGTGCGGGCGTAGTCGATGAAGTTGGCGAGCCAGACGAAATTGCCGTCTTTGCCCTGCAGCGATTGCAACAAGATGCTCAGCAGCGGCAGCGCCAGAAACGCTACCAAAAACAGAGCGGACAACCCAATCAATCCGAGACTTAGCGCGTCAAAAAAGTCTGTCTTCTGCCTGACCGGCGCGGTTCGAGCGGGAGTGGCCATGGTGGTGCTGGCAGCAGTGGCAGCGGGCATTCAAAACACTTTGACGCGTTCTGGCATCAGTTTCAACGGCAACACCGAGCCGACCTGCAAGGCTTGCTCGGCCAAGAAGTTCAGCGACAGGTACACCACCAGCGGCTGCCCCGGCAACGCCGCCGCGCTCACATGCACGTGGCAGAACGAGCCGAGAAAGTCGATCTTGTCGATGCGGGCGTCAAACACAAACGCATCGCCCGCTGCAATCGGCCGCGCCAGAATGTCTTCGGGGCGCAAATAGACCTTCACCTGGCCGTCGGCGTGGGGATGTGGCAAAGCCAAATCACCCATCCGCAAACTGCCGTCCACCGCCTGCCCGCGCAACACGTTCACCTTGCCAACAAAATCCGCGACGAAGGGCGACGCCGGTTCGCGGTAAATCTCCATCGGTGTGCCGACCTGCTCGATCACGCCCTGGTTCATCACGACGATGCGGTCTGCCACCGAGAGCGCTTCTTCCTGGTCGTGTGTCACCATGATGGTGGTCACGCCCAGTGTTTTTTGCAATGCGCGGATTTCGCCGCGCAGGCGCACACGTTCGAGCGCGTCCAACGCCGACAGCGGCTCGTCCAGCAACAACAGCCCCGGCTTGGTGGCCAACGCCCGCGCCAGGGCGATGCGTTGCTGCTGCCCGCCCGAGAGTTGCGCCGGGTACTTGGCCTCGGAACCCGGCAGGCCGACCAGCTTCAAGAGCTCGGTGACGCGTGCCAGCGCCTGTGTCTTGGGTGTCTTGCGGTTGACCAAACCATAGGCCACGTTGTCGGCGACGCTCAAATTGGGAAACAGCGCATAACTCTGGAACACGATGCCGTAGTCGCGCTGCGCTGGCGGCAGGAGCGAAATGTCGCGCCCGGCCTGGCTCACTTGGCCCGCGCTTTGCACTTCCAGCCCGGCGATGATGCGCAACAGTGTGGTCTTGCCGCAGCCTGAAGGCCCGAGGAAACAAACGAACTCGCCTTTGGCGACGTCCAGATTGACATCCCGCAAAGCAGTGAACGCGCCAAACTCCTTGCGAATTTGGCGCAGGCTTAAGAAGGCCGAGGTCAACGTTTTTCGACTTTCGTCGAATAACGTTTCGTCCACTCGTTCAAGATGCGCTCGCGCTGCTCAGCGGCGTAGTTGAAGTCGAGTTTGACGAGGCGCTGCTCGTAGTCTTTGGGCACGTTGGCCAAAGGCGGCGCCACACCCGGCTGCGCCGTGATGGCGAAGTTTTTGCCGTACAAAATCATGGCGTCTTTGCTGGAAGCCCAATCGGCCAGTTTCTTGGCTGCGGCGATGTTTTTCGTGCCCTTGTGGATGGCGAAGGCTTCCAAGTCCCAACCCAGGCCTTCTTTGGGGAACACCAGATCAATCGGCGCGCCTTTGGCTTTGTTGGCATTGGCGCGGTATTCAAACGAGATGCCGACGACAAACTCGCCGGCCGAGGCCATGTTGCAAGGCTTGGAGCCCGAATGGGTGTACTGCGCGATGTTTTCGTGCAGGGCGTCCATGTATTTCCAGCCGCCGCCTTTGCCGTTGTCGTCGCCAAACAAAGTGAGCCAGGCGATCACGTCAAAATAACCGGTGCCGCTTGAAGCGGGGCTGGGCATCACGACTTGGCCTTTGTAAACCGCCTTGGTCAAGTCTTTCCAGGTCTCGGGTTTGGGGATGTTTTTCTTTTGCGCCTCGACGGTGTTGAAACACACGGTGGCACCCCACACGTCCATGCCCCACCAGGCCGGCACTTTTTTCTTGTCGCGGTATTGGCTCATGATGGCGTCCAAATTTAACGGCGCATAGGGCTCCAACATGCCCTGTTTGTCCATCAAAGCCAGGCTGGAAGCGGCCACACCCATCACCACGTCAGCCTGCGGGTTGCCTTTTTCGGCCAGCAGCTTGGCCGTGATGACGCCGGTGGAGTCACGCACCCACTTGATCTCTACGTTCGGCTCGACCCGGTTGAAGGCCTCCTGGTAGGCCTTGATTTGGTCGGTCTCCAGGGCGGTGTAGACCAGCAACTGAACCTTTTGGGCCTGCGCCAGCCCTATAACGGCCATCAGGCCTGCCAGCGCAAGAAATTTAGACGCAAAGGAAAAACGCATACCGAACTCCTCAAAACAAAATGATGAAAAAGGAACCATGGTGTGACGAAACCGTGACGGCTTGATGACGCATCAATATTACGACGCGATAGGCTCTCAGTGGAGGTAGAAGAAGCCCCGCCGCCTCCAGACTTACCCCGACATGACGCTTCAGTGCTTGGGTGACAATGGCCTGAGCCCTTCGCTTCGATCAGGACAACCCATGGCCTCAACCGCCGCCCGCCTTCAGGTCAACGGCAGAAATTACGCCTTGCCCCAGACGCCCACCGTGGTCGTTTGCGTCGATGGCTGCGAGCCCGACTACCTGGCGCAGGCCGTCGCCACTGGGCACATGCCCTGGCTGAAGAAGACCTTGGCGAGCGGCGTTGGGTTGACCGCCGACTGTGTTGTGCCGAGCTTCACCAACCCCAACAACCTTTCTATCGTCACCGGTGTGCCGCCGAGTGTTCACGGCATTTGCGGCAACTACTTGTTTGATGTCGCCAGCGGCGCGGAAGTGATGATGAACGACCCCAAATGGCTGCGTGCGCCGACGCTGCTGGCGGCGCTGGCCGATGCGGGCATGTCTGTCGCCGTTGTCACCGCCAAAGACAAACTGCGCGCCCTGCTCGGCCACGGCATGAAGGGCATTTGTTTCTCGGCCGAAAAAGCCGACCAGGTGTCGATGGCCGTGAATGGCATTGACGAGGTCTTGAACCTGGTTGGCAAGCCACTGCCCAGTGTTTATTCCGCCGACTTGTCAGAGTTTGTTTTTGCGGCGGGTGTGAAACTCATGGCCAGCCGCAAAACTGACTTGATGTACCTGAGCACCACCGACTACGTGCAGCACAAACACGCCCCCGGCACCGCTGGCGCGAATGCCTTTTACGCCATGATGGATTCGTATCTCGACCAGCTCGATAGACAAGGCTGCGTCATCGCCCTGACCGCCGACCACGGCATGAACGCCAAAGTGGCGATGGACGGCAGGCCCGATGTGATCTACCTGCAAGACTGGTTTGACGCCTGGCTCGGCGCGGCGTTGCCTGACGCAAAGGCCGCCCGCGTCATCTTGCCGATCACCGACCCTTACGTGGTTCACCACGGCGCGTTGGGCTCGTTCGCCACGGTGTATTTGCCTCTTGGCATCGATGCGAAAACGGTGTGTGCCAAGCTGGCTGCCGTGAAGGGCATGGAGGTGGTGTTGCCACGCGCTGAGGCTGCCGCGCGTTTCGAGCTGCCCGCCGACCGCATTGGCGATGTGGTGGCCGTGAGCGAACGTTTCACGGTGATCGGCACTTCAAAATCGCGCCACGATTTAAGCGCCCTGGACGCGCCGCTGCGCTCCCACGGCGGCATCAGCGAGCAACGCGTGCCGCTGATTCTGAACCGGGCTCTGCCGGGCTTGGATTTGACACGGCGGTTTCGGAATTTTGACGCGTTTGAGCTGGCATTGAACTTCGCTTGACGAAACGTTCAATATTCATTGAACTTTCAAAACAGATTAAATTTTACTATTTTATAATGTAAAGTTAATAGCATACTAGTGCCTTTATTAGTGACTTAGAGGCTGATTATACTTATACAATCAGCTAAGAATATATTTTATGGAAAATATCGAATCGTTCATCCTCGACCATCACCTCAACGCCATGCGCCTGTGTGGCAAAAAAGTCGGCGCAGAACGCAGCGGCGTGTGGGGCAATGAGCGCGCCATTGCGGTGTTCAACCCCTTCACAGAAAAGCAGATCGGCGCGGTGCCCAAAGCCACGCTCGAAGAAGTGCGCGACACCTTCAACCGCGCCCACGCTTACAAGCCCAACCTCAGCCGCTTTGATCGCGCCGCCATCCTCAACAAAGCCGCGGCCATCGTCAGCCAGCGGGTTGACGACATCGCCCACCTCATCACTGCCGAATCCGGCCTGTGCCTCAAAGACAGCCTCTATGAAGCCGGCCGTGTGAGCGACGTATTGCTCTTCGGCGCGAACGAGGTGCTGAAAGACGACGGCCAGATTTTCAGCTGCGACCTCACCCACCATGGCAAGAAGCGCCGCGTTTACACCCAACGCTCGCCGCTCCTCGGCGTGATCAGCGCCATCACGCCCTTCAACCACCCGATGAACCAGGTGGCGCACAAGGTGGTGCCCAGCATTGCCACCAACAACCGCATGGTCTTGAAGCCTTCGGAGAAGGTGCCGTTCAGCGCCATCTACTTCGCCGATATCTTGTACGAAGCCGGCCTGCCGCCGGAGATGCTGAG
>JANOYE010000041.1:0-5023 GCA_031428695.1 Rhodoferax sp.
GCGGTGATCGGGAAATGCGACCGGGCTTTGGTGGGAAATGCGCGCGGAAGCTCGTTTGGCGGGAATAACAAAAAATGAGCGACCACCGTGTCGCACGCATTTTTCGTGTCGCGTGTGCTTTCACACCAAAACCGCATGCGCATTGCCCGGTCGACGTGCGGGGCCTATCGCGAAGACCTCCGTATCCAAATTGTTGAATTCAGAGTTGCTATATTTATAGTAGCTGCTTACGCTCATTATTCGAGACCTACAGGACCAAAGCGCTTAAAAAAATCAAGAATCCACAAACAACCCCTCAAACCCGCCAATCGGCACAAACCGTTTGTTCTCATACCGCAGCCGCGTCGGCCCGGGCAGGGCGCGGGTTTGCACAGAATGGCGGGGGTCGCCGGGGTAGGTCAACACGCGAACGCCATCGTCGTCAAACGGTTCAGGCTGGATCACCGGGGGTTTTTGGCTCTGGGCGGCGTGCATGGCGCCTTCTATGCGGCTGTAACGCGTGAGGTGCGCGAGGCTCATGATCTGCGGCGGCGCCAGTTCGATTTGGCCGTCGCGGTACTGCTCCAGCGCGGCGCGCGGCGTCAGCCAGACGCTTTCAATCGCTTCGTGGTTGTCGTGCCGCGCGGTTTGGCTGGCGGGCACGGTGGCGAGGAAAAAACGCGTGTCGAAGCGTTTGTTCATCACCGAGGGGATGGTGGGGGTGATCCAGCGCGACCACGGCGTGAGCGCGCTGGCGTGCAGGCGAAGTTTCATCATCGCCAACACTTCTTCAAAAGAGCGGCCTTCGCGGCAAAGCGCGCTGGCGAGCACGGCGTCTTCGGCGGTGGCGGCTTGCGCGCGAGAGTTTTGCGCATACAACACGCCTGATTCTTCAAACGCCTCGCGCAGCGCGGCCACGTAGAGACCGGCGGCAGTCAACGGCTCAATGTCTGGCTCGGCCAGCGCGGTGTGAAGCGCTTCGGGGGGCAGGTCGAGGTGGGCCGCCATGTCCAGCTCGGCGTCGAAGCGATCGACCTTGCCGCCAGGGAACACGTAGGCGCCGCCCAACACGTCGGAGAGGCCGTTGCGTTTGAGTAAAAACACTTCGAGTTCGCCGTTGCCCAAGGCGCCATTGCGCAACATGACCACCGTGGCGGCAGGGCGCGCCGGGCCGCTGACGGGTTGTGAGTTGATTTCCATTGGGCCATGTTACGACGGCGGTAAAGGGCGGTCTCCTGTAACATTGTGGGCAGCATCCCATAAATGACCCACAGTTTGTAAGTGGGCTGAAAAAGATTTCTACTCATTTGCATGAATTTAAACCTCACGACAACCCATTCCTCCTCTGTCCAGGACGCAGCTGTGTCAACCGCCTTGTTGTTGCGCCGTGGCACGCAAAACGATGCCCTGCTGCATGAAATTTCGACCTTCTGTCGGGCGGCAGGCATGGCCGAATCGACATTTGGCCGTCGCGCCGTGAACGACGGCAAATTTGTGCCGCGCCTGCGCTTTGGCGGTCGCGTCACCACCGCGACGGTGGAGCGGGTGCAAACGTTCATCAGCCAATATGCCAGTCTGGCGCCCCGGCATACGGCACACGCCAAGCCGCTAGCCAGTTCGGCATTGGCACCCTTGCTTTCCTTGTTCGGCACCAACCGCAGCTTGCCCGGCCCCGATGCGCCGCCATCTGCTGGCAAGGCAGCGGCGGGCACCAGCGCACCAAACCTCGCATCAGGTTCCGCAAAACGCCTCGCCGCTAGTCTGGCTACCAGCCCGCGCCTGCCCGAGGCGGATGCCGCGCCACGCAACTTCCGCTTTTACGACAACCGCCAGAAATACCTGCTCTTCGTCAACACCTGCGCCGAGAAATGGGTGGCAGCGCGGCGCATCGAGATGGAGCTGGCCAACATCCACCCGAACCCGCCAGCGTTCAGGCTGTTTGATGCCGGTGTGGGCGACGGCACGGTGCTGACCCGGGTGTTGCGCAGCATGCATGACAAGATGCCGACCGTGCCTTTTTACGTCGTCGGCAAGGAGATCAGCCTCGAAGACGTGCGCCTCACGCTGGAGAAAATGCCGGACCGTTTTCATGAACACCCCTCCACGGTGCTGGTGATGACCAACATGTATTACGGCGAAGCGCCCTGGCTGCACCCGAAATCATTGGCGGCGGCAAGCAAGCTCGAATGGCGTGAGGTGGCCCTGAAGGGCAACACCTCGGGCTCGTTCGACAAACAAATCACCGATTTGCAGCCCTTCCTCGCCAGCCACTGGACGGCCAAACAAAGCAAAACCTCGGGCGGCCTGGCTTACGAGCGCCCGGTGGTGCTGGTGATCTACCGAGAAGACCACAAGCTGCTCTTGGACAACGTGCGCCCGCAGCAAGGCGGTGTGCGCGCTGATTTTGACCTGGTTATCGCCTCGCAGCCTTACCGCGCCAGCGCACCCGTCGAATTCAAGGCCAGCAAGGTCATCGCGCCACTGGCCAAAGCGCTCGGGCCGGGCGGTCGTTTGATTGGTTTCCACTCGCACGGCAATGACCCCGGCTTGGAGATCGTCCGCAAAGTCTGGCCCGATGAAAACCCCTTCATCACCGACCGCCATGCGCTCCTGAAGGCGACCAAACAGGCGCTGGGGCCGGAGGCGCGTGGCCTCAACTTCAATACCTACTCGGACAAACGCTCGATCTACAGCTACGACATGCACACGCTGCCGTCAGAGATTTCGTCGTCCATCGGCACCTCGACTTTGATGGCCGCATGGAACGCCGCCGTCTACGTGGCGCAAATCGAAGACGAACGCCTGGCCGCCGTGATGGGCAACCCGCGTTACCTGGAGGCCACGCGCGAGGTGTTGCAAAAACATGGGAAATTGTGGTTTTTGAACGAGTCGTATGTGATCTGGCGCAACCGTTTTTCCAGCTGATTCCATGACAGCAACCCTTGCGCAGCGGAAGTGTCCGCAGAGCCCCCCTGTGCCACCCGAAGAGCCCACCGCTGATGTCAAGGCTGAGGTGATGCGCCTCATGCAAGACTTCAGCATTGAAGTCACGCCCGGCGAGTTGGCCCGTTTGAAGATCTTGCCTGCGGACTTGCCGCCAGGCAGCCGCGTCTACATCCCTTGGGTGCCGGGCATCCGGCTTGAGCAAACTGTTGAGGCGGCGACACATTTGAAGGCACTGGGCATGACGCCTGTTCCGCACATCGCCGCGCGCTCGGTGCCGGACGTTGCTGCGCTGGACACGCTGTTGGCCAGTTTGCGCAAGGACGCTGGCGTACAGCAGGTGATGCTGATCGCCGGCTCCAAGCCGGTGCCCGTTGGCAGTTTGGACAGCAGCCCACAAGTGCTGAACAGCGGTTTGTTGAAGCGCCACCAGTTCACAGGTTTGTCGCTGGCGGCGCACCCTGAGGGCAGCCCGGACATCAACACAAAAGCGCTGGAGGCTGCGCTGCAGGTGAAAAACGCGTTTGCGCGCACAAGTTCTGCCCAGGTGCGCCTGGTCACCCAATTTTGTTTTGATGGCGCGCCGGTTGTGGCCTGGGAGCGCGCCGCGCGGATTACCGGCAACCGCCTGCCAGTGCATGTGGGGCTGGCCGGGATGGCGTCGCTTCCCACGCTGCTCAGATACGCGCAAAGTTGTGGCGTCGGCGCGTCCATGCAGTTTTTGACAGGGCAGGGCCTGCGGCAAGGCTTGCGCCTGTTGCGTGTGGCGGCGCAAATGGAGCCGGGCAACATCGTGGTGGCGGTGGCCCGGGCGCGTTTGCAAGACCCCGGCAGCCTCTTTGAGCGGTTTCATTTTTTCCCATTTGGCGCTTTGGGCCCCACCGTGGCCTGGGCGGCGGCGGTGGCGCGCGGGCAATTTACACTGGAGGACGGCAGTGACGGGCTAACCGTGACATGAACAACAAACCAACAGATAAGAACCACCCCGCATGCACAGTGACATCGACATCGCCCAGGCCGCCAACAAGCGCCGCATCACCGAACTCGCGCTGGAGCGCGCTGGCATCCCCGAGGCGGAGCTTGAGGCCTACGGAAAATACAAAGCCAAGTTGTCGCTTTCCTACTGCGCCTCGTTGCAAACAAACGCTGACGGCGCACCTCAAGGAAAAACCAAAGGCAAGCTGATTCTCGTTACCGCGATTTCCCCCACACCTGCGGGTGAGGGCAAGACCACCACCTCCGTGGGCCTGGGCGACGCGCTGAACCTGATCGGCAAGAAGACCATCATTTGCCTGCGCGAGCCCTCGCTTGGGCCGGTGTTTGGCATGAAGGGCGGCGCGGCCGGCGGCGGCATGGCGCAAGTGGTGCCGATGGAAGACATCAACCTGCATTTCACCGGTGACTTCTCCGCCATCGCCCTGGCGCACAACCTGCTCGCTGCGCTGATCGACAACCACATCCATCACGGCAACATGCTGGCCTTCGATGTGCGGCGCATCGCTTTCAAACGCGTGGTGGATATGAACGACCGCGCCTTGCGCGACATCACCATCGCCCTGGGTGGCCCGGCCAATGGGTACCCGCGTGAAGATGGTTTTGACATCGTGGCCGCCTCCGAAGTGATGGCGATTTTTTGCCTGGCCACCAGCCTGGCCGATTTGAAGAATCGCCTGGGCCACATCGTCGTGGGTTACACCACGCTTCAGCAGCCTATTCACGCCAGCGACTTGAAGGCCCACGGCGCCATGGCCGCGCTGCTGAAAGACGCGCTCGCGCCGAACCTGGTGCAGACGCTGGAGAACAACCTGGCCTTCATCCACGGCGGGCCGTTCGCCAACATCGCGCACGGCTGCAACTCGGTGCTGGCCACGCAGACGGCGTTGCAACTGGCCGACTATGTGGTCGCTGAAGCCGGTTTTGGCGCCGACCTCGGGGCCGAGAAGTTCATCGACATCAAGTGCCGCAAATCCGGCTTGCGGCCCGATGCGGTGGTGCTGGTGGCCACGGTGCGCGCGCTCAAATACCACGGCGGCATCGAGGTGAAAGACTGCGGCGTGGAGAACATTGAAGCGCTGCGCCAGGGCCTGGTGAACCTGGAGCG
>JANOYE010000042.1:0-2006 GCA_031428695.1 Rhodoferax sp.
GCTTTCGATGGGTTTCGAGATGAACTGCTGCAAGAATTTTTCAAGCCTGTCGCCACGTACCAACCCAAGCCCAAGGCCGCCAAAGACTGCGCGCACGGGGTCGAAGTCGAACAGCACGCTCCAGTCCAGTTGGTCGGAGGCCCGCACGATCTCGGCAGCCGTCATACCGGATGCCCACAGCGCTCCGACGAAGGCGCCGGCGCTGCTGCCCACCACCAAGTCGGGCCGTAGGCCCTCACGCTCAAGTACGCGCAGTACGCCGATATGGGCAAAGCCACGAGCGGCCCCGCCAGACAGTACCAGCGCACAGGCCCGTTGTGTGCCCTGGGGTGCTGCCACGTAGCCAGGATCTTCAAGCAGATTCGCGACAGGCAGTGGGCGGTCAACGTAGGTTGTCGCGCAGCCGCCCAGCCAAGGCGAGGCAAGGCCTGCCAGGGCAAGTTTTGAAAAACTGCGACGCCGTGTTGGGTTGACTTCAGATGGGTTCATCAGACACCTTAATTGACTACTGGGATTCTGGCATTCTGTTGCCTGGGCCGACCCAGGCACACACCGATGTTGATTGCAGGGCTGGCCAGCCCGGTCCAACCGCATTTGACAGACTGGTTGCTGCAACTCTGGATCAGGCAGCTTCATTGCGACCTCCTGCTTGACCTTGAATCTGTCGTCGCACGAACCAGACAACCAACAGCGGCAGCACCACCCATTGCAGCAAGGGGGTGACACCGATGTTGACGCCTGGCACTAGTGGCATGTTTGGCGAATAGGTCCAGTTCTGGACCCAGTGCCCCCTTGCCGCAAGCCCTTCAATCACAGCAGTGATCGAAACACCGATTGCAATGAACAGGGCAAGGTGTCGACGGCTAGGCGTAAGAACCCAAGCCCGGCTGCGAGCAACGAGCGACACCCCCTCATAGGCGATCAGCATAATGACCATATCGCCTAACGTTCCCAGCGAGCAATCCTTGATTGCCTCGAAGAAGGGTGCCTCCGCCATCCCTTCAAACAGGGGCGCTTGCAAAACCTCCCATGGAAAGTTAAGCAGCAGTGCAAAGATCGCTACGCTCCATTCAGGCATCCCGGTAACTGCCCGCAGGGCTCGTCCGCCGCTGCGCCACCGCAAAGTGTGTTCAGGCCGATGCACGGATGCGCCTCCAAAATGCGGGACGGGGCACCCGTTTGGCGCGTGGCCGCCGCATCAGCAGATACACCGCAGGCACCACAAACATTGACAGCAGGGGCGCAGTGATCATCCCGCCCACCATGGGCGCGGCAATGCGCTGCATGACTTCAGAACCCGTGCCCGTGCCCCACATGATGGGAAACAAGCCAGCCAAGATCACGGCCACGGTCATGGCCTTGGGGCGTACCCGCAGCACTGCGCCTTCGCGGATGGCATCCAGCAAGTCTTCCGTGCTGGTCTTACCCTGTGCAACGCGTTGATTCCACGCCGTTTTGAGGTACAGCAGCATGATGACGCCAAACTCCGCTGACACGCCTGCCAACGCAATGAAGCCCACGGCACCTGCCACCGACAGGTTGTAGTTCAGCAGGTACAGCAGCCAGATGCCACCGATCAATGCAAAGGGCAGGGTTGCCATGATCAAAACAGCTTCGCCAAAACTGGAGAACGTGAGGTACAGCAGCACAAAAATGATCAGAAGGGTAAAGGGCACGACCACCTTGAGTTTGGCTGTGGCGCGTTCCAGAAACTCGAACTGCCCCGACCATGAGATTGAATAGCCTGGTGGCATCTTGACCTGCTCGTTGACGGCTTTTTGCATGTCCTGCACAGCAGAGCGCAAGTCACGCCCGCGAATGTCCACATAGACCCAGCCGGACAGACGCGCGTTTTCGCTGCGCAACATGGGCGGGCCGTCGGTGATGCGGATGTCGGCCACGTCCGACAGCACCAGCCGCGCGCCTTGCTCGGTCACGATGGGCAATACGCGCAGTTTTTCCAGTGAGTCGCGCAGCTCGCGGGGGTAGCGCATATTGATCGGGAA
>JANOYE010000043.1:0-6511 GCA_031428695.1 Rhodoferax sp.
GGGCGCAAACGGGCGATCAAGGCGCGCGAAGCCCAAGAGCTTGCCCGCGCTCGCGAAAACGAACCCATTGAAAGCGCGTCAAGCGAGCCAGACGCTGGCAGCCATGCGCCCGCTGCCACCCAGGGCGGCGTGATCGCGCCGGTGCGAAAAGAACCGTGAGGGGTTGCTCGCGGTGCACCAGGCGTCGCTGCCATCGTTGCCGTAAATCTGGTCGATGCCAAGCGTCGCAAGGCGGTGCCGCGCCAACCCTGGCAGGTCGGCCAGCCACTTGCCGCCAGTGGTTGGCTCAAACAAATCAACGACCCTGGGCGTGAGCGCAAGAAAGGCGTCGCGCACCTCTGAACCCACCTCAAACTTGCGCGGGCCAATGCAGGGCCCGAGCCAGACCAAGGTGTCATTCACTACATTTTTGATAGCTATCTGCGCAATGTTCTTGAGACCTAGTACCGAAAATTCTTGATAACAACGCTCAATCACACCTGAAGGCCTGCCTTGCGGTGTGGTGGTCGCCTCACCCAGCAGCCCGCGCCAGCCCGCATGGGCCGCCGCTACCACCGTGCCCAGGCGGTTAGCAAACAAAACCGGCAGGCAGTCGGCCACCATGATGGTGCAGGCGACGCCGGGCTGCCGGGCTACACAGGCATCAGCTGCGGCGTAATACGGCGCGCCATTGGCCAGCCATGCCACTTCAAACCCATGAACCTGGTTCAGAAACACCGGCTTGGCGCCGATTTGCCGGGCGAAGTTGGTGCGGTTGGCCGCCACGTCGCCTTCCGCGTCGCCGACGTGGTCACCCAAGTTGAGTTTGTCAAACGGCGCTTTGGAGACACCGCCCGCGCGGGTGGTGCACACCGCGCCCACCCACGGCGGCGCAGGCCAATCAGGGGTGATCCAGTCGGGGTTCATGCCGCTCTTGACGCTGCGTTTTTAAGCTTCGTTGTCTGGGCAACGCGACGGCTGCGCGTCTTGAAACGCCGCGAGTTTCATGCAGGCGTCAAACGCAGCCATGGTGCGCGGCAGGCCGTCCAAAGGTGTTTTAAAACGCTGCGCGTTGAAGATTTGCGGCACCAGACAACAGTCGGCCAGCGTCGGGGTACTCCCAAAACAATAGCTGCTAACGCTACTGGTTCCTTGGTTTCCGCGAATCGCGGCCAATTGGCGTTCAAAACTCTCCAAGCCCTCGCGCGTCCAATGGCGGTACCAAGTATTTTTAGCGTCTTCGCTTGCGCCCATGTCTTTGGTCAAATATTTCAACACCCGCAGGTTGTTGAGCGGGTGGATTTCGCAGGCGATGGACTGCGCCAGCGCCCGCACCTGGGCACGCGCCAAGCCGTCTTCGGGCACCAATTTGGGCCCTGGAAAATTTTCGTCCAGGTATTCGATGATGGCCATCGACTGCGACAGCCGCTGGCCGTCAATTTCCAGCACCGGCACCAGTTTGTCCATGGAAAGAGCGGCGAAGTCCTCTTTTTTATGCTCCCCTTTGGCAATGTGCACCGGCACATAGTCGTAGGGCAGGCCTTTGAGGTTGAGGGCAATGCGCACCCGGAACGACGCGCTGGAACGGAAGTAGTTGTAGAGCTTCATGGCGGCAGAATATACCGAATCCGGCCTGCCGCAATTTTGCGCTCTTCAGGCTGCCCAACGCCCTGACGCCCTCACCCGCTGGCCTGTTTTGCCAGCTGTAACTGGTTTAGCCGTTTTCCAGCTTCTTCAGTTTTGCCAGCTTCGCCAGCAGTTTGTCAGCCCGGCCATGCGCCGAAAGCGTCAACACACAAGCCCGCGCCGCCTCGGCGCCCTTCACGACAAAGTGGTCAAAAAAGAACTTCAGGTGCTCTTCGGACTCGTGAAAATTCAGCGGCGTGAGCACCACGGAAAACGTCGGCACGCCGGTTTCAAGCTGCACCTGCATCAGGCCGCCCACCACCGCATCGGCGACAAACTCGTGCCGGTAAATGCCGCCATTGACAACAAAGCCGCAGGCCACCACCGCCGCGTATTGCCCCGAAAGTGCCAGTTTTTTGGCCAAGAGCGGCAGCTCAAACGCGCCCGGCACTTCGAGCAGGTCAATCTCGCCGGCGGTGACCCCCAGCCGCTTCATCTCGGCCAGAAACGAGCCGCGACCCCGGTTGACGATGTCGCTGTGCCAGGCTGACTGGAGGAAGGCAATGCGTTTGCCATTGGCACCCCCGTGGGTTTTACCGAGGGAAGCATTTTTTACTGCGATCTGACTCATTGGGTTCCTTGGTTGGCGCATTTACGAAAGATTTTCCGACAGGTCGGCACAGCGAAATTTTATCGACCCACTCCAGACAAGGCCAGGACAGTTGTCGCTCGCGCGTCAAGCCGCCTTGTGCTGCAATTCAACCATGGCCACCTCTGACAAAAACCAACGCAACCGCTCCGTCGTCGTTTTGGGCGCCAGCGGCGCAGTGGGTGGCGCGGCCCTTCAAGCGCTGGAGGCAATGCCGAAAGTGGTGCGCATCACCTTGCTCGGCCGGCGGGTTTTGCCAGGTTTGAGCAGCAAAGCGGCGCAACACGTTGTCGATGTGTTTGATGCCAAAGCGTACCAAACCCATCTGGCCGGGCATGATGCCGCCATCTGCACGTTTGGCGTGGGCGAGTCAAGCAAGGTGAGCCATGAAGAGTTCACCCGCGTGGACAAAACCGCTGTGCTCAACTTTGCCGCCGCTTGCAAAACCGCCGGCGTGCGACATTTTGAGCTGCTCAGTTCGGTCGCGGCAGACGCCAAATCCGCATCGTTCTATTTGCGCACCAAAGGTGAAATCAACGACGCCCTGGCCGCGCTGAATTTTGAGCGCCTGAGCCTGTTCCAGCCCTCGATGATCCTCACCCCCAGCAACCGATACGGCCTGAGCCAAGCGATCACCCTGGCCGTCTGGCCCCACCTCAAACCCGCATTGTTGGGGCCGCTGCGCAAATACCGTGGCATCCCGGTGGCGCAACTGGGCGCGGCGATGGCGAAGAATTTGTTCACATCAGGCGCGGGTGTTGAGCATTTGAGTTGGGATGAATTTACGGCGCTGACCGCAGGATGAAACGGCGCTGAATTTTCCCTGGAGTCACATCAATCCGTAAGTATCCCGGCCTTCAACAGCACATCACCCACCAGCTCCAGCCGCACCAGCGGATTCTCCAAGGCCATCAATTGCTGCTTCTGCGCGGGTGGCAGAGGAAGCAGTTCA
This sequence comes from Rhodoferax sp., assembly GCA_031428695.1. Classification (GTDB taxonomy): domain Bacteria; phylum Pseudomonadota; class Gammaproteobacteria; order Burkholderiales; family Burkholderiaceae_C; genus JANYCG01. Next base: position 3,207 of record JANOYE010000043.1, read on the forward strand.
CACCAGCGGTTGGCCACCCAGGCGCAGTCGTCGAGGTGGTGTGGCGGATGAAATGGCAACTGCGCTTCGGGCACGCCTCGCGCCTTCAAGCTGACGATGACTTTGTCCAGAGCCACGGCAACGCGCTGCAAATCTTCAGGGATCGCCGAGTGCATGTCGTCAGAAATCCGCGTCACGTCGGCCACCCACAAACCGTGGCTCAGGCGCTCGTGGCGCTCGATGCGAAAACGTTGCGTGCCGGTGCATTGAATCACCATCAGACCGGGCTGCGGAGTTGAATATTCGGTGATTGCGGCCAGCGTGCCAACGCTGTGAAAACTCTCTGACGCGAAGGCGTTGGCTTCATTCGACGCGGGCCTCTGCACCTCCGCGCCGCTGGTGAGCGACACCACGCCAAACGGCGCGCCCACCTTGTGGCATTTGCCGATCATGTCGAGGTAACGCACCTCAAAAATGCGCAGCGGCAAGCTGCCGCCGGGGAACAACACGGCGCCCAGTGGGAACAACGGCAATGATTGGAGTTGGGTCACAGTCAAAAGGCTTGCGCCATGGCGACCCCATTTTCCCGCAGAAAACCGTCAAAATACCCCAGAATACCCATATGCGCGCTGAACAAAACGAACTCTTGACCCGCATCGGCCCCGGCACCCCCTGCGGCACGCTGATGCGCCACTACTGGCAACCGGTGGCTCTGCTGGACGAGTTTGACGCCACGCTTGACCCAGCCATGGGCGAGCGCCCCGTCAAGGCGGTGCGTGTGCTCGGGCAAGACCTGGTGCTCTTCAAGGATGCTTCAGGAAAATTTGGCCTGCTTGACCGCGACTGCCCGCACCGGGGGGCGGATTTGTCCTTCGGCCGGCGCGAACCCGCCGAACAAGGCGGCGGCCTGCGCTGCCCGTTTCACGGCTGGAAATTCGCGCCCGATGGCCAGTGCTTGCAAACGCCCGCCGAACCTGCGGGAAGCAAGCTCTGCCAAAGCGTGAAACAACGAAGTTACCCGCTGATCGAAAAAGCTGGCGTGTTGTTTGGCTGGTTTGGCAAGCCCGGCAGCACACCGCCGCCCTGGCCTGATTTTGATTGTTTCAAAGCGCCCGCCTCGCACAGTTTCGCCTTCAAAGGCCTGTGGAACTGCAACTGGCTGCAGGCCGTTGAAGTTGGCATCGACCCGGCGCACCCGTCGTTTCTGCATGTGTTTTTTGGCGACGAGTCATTGGCTGAGACCGGCGACAACAAAGCCGGGCGGCAATTCCGCTCGGGCAGCGCAGGCGAAGTGAACGGCGAACGCTGGCCGATGTCGCGCATCATGCGGGAGTTCAACCAACCGCAGATCAGCGTGGAGCCCACTGCTTACGGCATGCGCCTGACGGCCTTGCGCAAAATGACCGAGGCGTTGACCCACGTGCGCGTGACGCACTCGATTTTTCCGCACACCTTTGTGATCCCGCTGTCTGAAACCTCAACCATCACGCAAATTCACTTGCCTGTGGACGACACCCACACCTATTGGTACTCGATCTTCACCAGTTTTGCCGGCCCGCTGGACCACGCCGCCATGCGCAACCAGCGCTTGAAGGCCAACCCGATGCCCGCTTACTTGCCAGTTTCAGGCCGCCACAACCAGTGGGGATTCAACGCCCAGGAGCAACAACACCAAACCTTTTTGGGCATGGGCGAAGAAGACATCAACGTGCACGACCAGTGGGCCTGCGAGAGCATGGGCGCCATCGCCGACCGCACACGCGAGCACCTGGGCACGAGCGACAAAGCCATCATCGCCAACCGGCGAATGCTCGCCCGCGCGATTGAGTCAGTGCAAGCGGGCGGTGATGCGCCCGGCGTGGCCGATCCGGCCTTGGCCGCTCATATGCGCGGGCCAGACACCGTGGACGGCATTGCGCTTTCTGAAAACTGGGAAGGTTTTTGGCGCGACACTGCCGCTGCCAAGCGCGCTGGCGCGGCGTGGCTGAAAGAATCTGCAATCACCGCAGAGAAGGCATGAGTTTCGCCGAGCGTTGTGGTCAAGACTCGCTCGAACGACGAGCTGCCTGCGCATCGCTTCTGAAACTGATCGACGCTACAGGCATCGACCAAATCCGCCTGAGCTGGTGCGACCAACACGGCCAATTGCGCGGCAAGACTCTGACGCCACGCGCCATTGCCAAGGCGTTGCAGGACGGCATTGGCATGGTGAGCACCATCTTGCTCAAAGACACTTCGGATCGCACGGTTTACAAAGTGTTTGAAGAAGGTGGCGTGGCCGAGCTGCCGGGCTTTGAAGCGGCTAGCAACCTCGTCTTGTTGCCTGATCCGGCAAGCTACCACCAACTGCCTTGGGCACACAAAACCGGCTGGTTGCAGTGCCAAGCTTGGTTCCAAAACGGCGAGCCGGTGCAGCTGGACACGCGGCGGGTGTTGCAAAGCGTGCTGCAAAACCTGAAGCAGGCCGGCTTCGCGATGCAATGCGGGCTGGAGGTGGAATTTCACATCTACAAAATCGCCGACGGCGGTGGGCCCAACTCGCCCAACCCACTTGACCCGCTTGACCCAGACCAAGCCGCCTGGCCCGGCCTGCCGCCCGCGCTGCAGATGATCCACCCTGGCTACAACCTGCTGAGCGAGAGCTGGGGCGATAGGTGCGCCCTGCCCTTGCGCATCGTTCAAGAAACCGCCCAAGCGCTTGGCCTGCCGCTCACATCGCTTGAAATCGAACTCGGCCCCAGCCAGGTCGAAGCCGTGTTCGACGTGACAGACGCGCTCAGGGCCGCAGACAACATGGCGCTCTTCAGAAGCAGCTTGACCCAAGCGCTCGGCCGTGCCGGTTACCACGCCAGCTTCATGTGCCGCCCGCCGTTTCCGAACATCATGTCCAGCGGGTGGCACCTTCATCAGTCGCTGATGGAGATTGAAACGGGCCACAACGCTTTCTCCCGCGAGCGACCGGGTGCAGGCACAAGCCCAAGCGACGCCGAATTCACCTTAAGCGCCAGCGGCGCGCACTGGCTCGCGGGGCTGCTTAACCACGCGCCCGCCATGGCCGCGCTGGCCGTGCCCACCATCAACGGGTTTGAGCGTTTCCGGCCCAATGCACTGGCACCCCAAAGCATCGTTTGGGGGCGTGACAACCGAGGTGCCATGTTGCGTGTGATCGGCGCTGCGGGAGATGGCAGCACCCACATCGAAAACCGCATAGGCGAGCCCGCCGCCAACCCCTACCTCTACATCGCCTCGCAAATCCACGCCGGGCTGGACGGCATCCACCGTCAACTCAAGGCCCCGCCCGCCACACTGGCACCCTACGGCGAGGC
>JANOYE010000044.1:0-7566 GCA_031428695.1 Rhodoferax sp.
CAGCGAAATGCCGCGTTGGGCCAAAGCCGTCAAAGACTCAGGCGCCACGGCGGACTAAATTCTCATTCCAAAAGGAAAAGTGATTGCCATGGCCCGAAAACGCATCAGCTCCGGTTCGCCCTTCGAGGCGCAAATCGGTTACTCCCGCGCTGTGGTGGATGGCCGCTGGGTGTTTGTTTCCGGCACCACAGGATTTGACTACGCCACCCTGTCCATTTCAGACGATGTGGCCGCGCAGGCGCGCCAGTGTTTGCGCAATATTGCGTCGGCATTGCAACAAGCCGGGGCCACTTTTGCGGATGTGGTTCGTGTCAACTACGTGTTGCCTGACCGCGCAGACTTTGAAGCCTGCTGGCCCGCGTTGCAAGAAGCGTTTGGCGAGTCAAGGCCGGCAGCCATGATGATCACCGCCGGCTTGCTTGACCCGCGCATGAAGATTGAGATTGAAGTCACGGCGCTGAAGGAAAACGCCGTGGCGAGCGGTTGAGCCTGCACCCTGGCGTTCATGCGGGACGCATCGACGCAGGCACCAACACCAAAACCGCCGCCGCCAACAGCGCCACCACGGCACCCAGCGAGGGCCACAAAAAACTGCCCGATTGGTCATAAAGAAACCCGGCGAACGACGGCCCGAGGATTTGGCCAAAACCGAAAGCCACCGTCATCACCGCCACGGAGCGTGCCGCCTGGTTTGGGGCCAAGCGCCGCGCTTCCACCAGGCCGATGGCGGTGACGCTCACGAAGGTGCCGCCCAACAACACGGCGCACATCAGAATGCCAGGCGGGGTTTGCCAAAACACGCTGGCGCCCACCCCCAGCGCTTCGAGCACACAGGCCCACGCAAACGCCTGTGCGTTGCCAACGCGTTGCGCAATGTGGTTCCACACGGCGATAGAGCCGGCGGCCGCCAGCCCAACCACCAGCCAAATCAAAGGCTCCAGCGGTTTCAAGGTGTCAGAAGCGCGAACGATGGCCACCAAGAATGTGGCGGTAATCACGTAACCAAAACCAAAGAGGCCATAGGCGATGACCAGGTTGCGCAACGCCGGGCTTTGGCCGGGCGATTGGCCGCTTCCCGCAGCCGCCTCGCGCTCACGGCGCGCCGGTACCAGCACGGCGACCGCAGCCAGCGCCAGCAACCCAAGCACGCCGCTGGCCCACCACAAAACCCGCCAATCGCCACCGGCTGCGAGAAGGCCAGAGACCAGCAACGCCGATATCGAAATGCCCGTGCCAACACCGGCAAAATGGATCGCCGCCAACTCCGGCCGGCCAGCGGCCGCGAGCCGCTCCATCACCAGCGAGGAGGCGAAAACCAGCACGAAAGCGCTGGCAAAACCGCCCACAAACCGCAGCAGAAAAAACGCTTCGGTTCGGTCAAACCAGCCCATCGCGCCGCTGGCCAACGCGCTGGCCAGCAAGCCTGCCAACAGCCAGCGCCTGCGCGCCTGGGCGGCACTGGCACTGGCCGCGACGATGGCGCCGAGCAAATAACCGGCGAAGTTGGCCGAGGCGATGGCACCCGCGATGGTCTTGGTCAGGCCCAGGCCTTCGACCATCACCGGCAAGATCGGTGTGTAGACGAATCGACCGACGCCGATGGCCGCCGCCAGGGCGACCAAGCCGCCCAGGGCCAGCGCCACCGGGTGACGCAGGGTTGACTCGGAATCAGCGTTCACCCGAGGCCGCACTGCGTGGGAGCCGGGCAGGGCATGCCAGGCAATGCGCGCTCAAGGTTTGATGTAGGCGTGTTTGTCGCGGCTTTGCAGTTGGCCCAGGCGCGCCACACCCGAAGGTGTGAAGGCGGCGTCCAGGCTGAACTGCTCTTTCTTCAGGTCGCGATTTTTCAGGGTGATTTCACACACTTCAAAAGTCACACCGCGCGCCTTCAGAGCGCTGACCAAGGCGCCGTAATCCACATTCGGGTTCTTCGGGTCTTTCGCGCCTTCAAAGAGGAAATCAACCCCCTGCGCGTGGGTGACCACGGTGATTTTGGTGTCGGGCGCCACGTCCAAGTGGTTGCGGATGTTGCGCAGGCCCTTGGTCGCTTGGGTTGCGGCATCGTCGATGTGGTAGACCACTTTGTCTTGCGCGAGCGCGCCGCCAGACAGGCTGCCAAGCGCGGCAAATACGACGCAAGCGGCGAAAGTGGCGAAGGCGGCGGCGAAGCGGCGCCCGAGTGAGGTGGCTGGACGGGTGGGTGAGGAGGGGGTCATGGGGGTCGCCAGATTAAAAGTTAAAAGGTTTCGTAAAAATCTAATTATACAAAAATTTACAGAAGTTTATTGGCCTATAAGTCACGTAAAAATTGGTTATTTAGCTATAGAAAATTTGTATAAATGACTAAATAATAATCGAAAATAAATAAAAAAACAAATATAAACGCGAATACTCTCGCCAACGCCACGTGGGCTCACTGTGGCAGCATTGTTTCAAACGTCAACCCGGCCCGCGCCTGCAACCGGCGCACGAGGGTCAGGCCCATGGCAGCGCCGGGCGTCCACACGCCACCGGGCGTCATGCGGCGGTCAACGTCTTGCACCAGGCACAACGCGGCTTCGGCAATCATTTTGCAGGTGGAGCCGTAACCGGGATCGCGGTCGCCTTTGACGCGCACGCTCAAGCGCTGGCCCTGCGCCGTTTCGCCGCTGAACACCAGGTGGTAACGGCCCGCTTCGCGCTCTGCCAGGCTGGGGCCCTGGCCCGGTTTGGGCAGGACAAAGCGGCCGATCAGGTTGCGCGTCAATTCAAATGACATCAGCAGGTTTTGCACTTTTGTGCTGCGCGCCAAAGCCTTGGCCAGTTGTTTGCCTTTGAAGCCATCGCCCGTGAACAGGCGCTCGTCGTAAGTGAACCCTTTGCCCCAAGGGTGGCCGCGCAGGGCGTGTGTGCGGTGGACGTTTTTGGTGTTGATCACCGCCATCATGAACGGGCCGCTCCAGGACTTGGCCACCTCGTCGTAAGCGGCGCTTTCCCCATCGGGCTGCGCCGGGCCGCTGAAGCCGGGCGTGAGGGCGAAGGGGTCGGCCAGCTGACGCTTGGCCGCCGCGTCATGCCCGACCTGGGCCAAGGTGGCCATCATGCTCGCCGCGGTGCCGCCTGACATGGCGCCTTTCATCGACTTGACGCGGCCCTGCACGGCCGCCAGCGGCGCGCCAAATTGCCGCGTCGCCTGCGCCTGCAAATACACCACGCCCAAGTCGAACGGGATCGAGTCAAAACCGCAGGAAAACACGATGCGCGCACCGCTGGCCGCGGCTGGTTTTTGCAAAAGCGGGATCATTCGCGCCATCCACAGCGGCTCGCCGCACAGATCGACATAGTCTGCCCCGGCACGGGCAGAGGCCAGCGCCAGGGGCTCGCCATGTTGCGTGTACGGGCCCATGGTGGTGATGACGGCGCGGGTCTGCGCCACCAGTTTTTCGAGTTCAGCGCTGTTGCCGGCGTCTGCCACGATGAGCGGCACATCACAATCGGCGCCCAAACTGGCCCGCGCTTGGGTGAGTTTTTGCAGATTGCGCCCGGCCATGGCCCAGGTGACCGCGGGGCCAGCTGTGGGGTTGCCAGCGAGGTCGCTGCGCGGGCCGTAACGCTGGTGCAAATACTCCGCCACCAGGCGCCCGGTAAATCCGGTGGCGCCAAACACGATGAGATCGAAAGTTTTTTGAGGCACAGGGCAATTTCGCCGCAAGCCAAGCCAAGGCGGGCGCTCCGAATTGATGCAGATCAATGGCCAAGGGAATTATGCGACCGCAGGCGCCGGAATTCGGGTAATTCCTAATGAAGAAGGCCAAGAGAGCATATATATTAGTACATCCGAATATTCGAATATTAATCCGTCCCTCAAACCGATGACCCCGGCCCAAGCCATTGATGCCATGTTGCCCGCACGCCTGCGAAAAGCGCCTGAGAACTACCTGAATGCCGACGGCGTGAAGCTGGTGTTGGCTGAGGCCAAACACGGGCGGCGCGGGTTCATTCGTTCGGCGTTTGCCGCAGCAGCGGCGGCTGGCGGGATGTCAGCCGCCGCCGCAGGCTCGGCGGCATCCATCACGGGCGACGGCGACCCGGCCATCCTGAACCTGCCCGAGCACAGCAAAGGCCTGGGCCAAGCTGTGGCGACAGACGGTTATGGCAAACCCTCCAAGTTCGAGGCCAATGTGCAGCGCAGGCAAAGCCCTGGCCTGACACAAACGGCGCAGTCGTCGGTCTCGTTCGCGCCGTTGCAGTCGCTGTTTGGCATCGTCACCCCCAGCGGCCTTCACTTTGAACGGCACCATCAGGGCTGGTGGGATGTTGACCCGGCCCAACACCGCTTGATGGTGAATGGCTCGGAGCCTGGCCTGTTGAAGAAAAACCTGGTGTTCACGGTGGATGAGTTGATGCGCCTGCCATCCGTCTCGCGTTTTCATTTCATCGAATGCGGCGCCAACACCGGCATGGAGTGGGGCAACGTGGCGGTGCCCACCGCGCAATACACCCACGGCATGTTGTCGTGCAGCGAATTCACGGGTGTGCCCTTGATCACGCTGCTGGAGATGGCTGGGGCCGATCTGAAAAAAGGCAAGTTTGTTTTGGCCGAAGGCGCCGATGGCTCCTCGATGACACGCACCATTCCGCTGTCGCAAATTCTCAACGGCGAAGTGCTGGTGGCGTATGGCCAAAACGGTGAAATGCTGCGGCCCGAAAACGGCTACCCGCTGCGGCTGGTGGCACCCGGTTTGCAAGGCGTGAGTTGGGTGAAGTATTTGCGCCGCATCGAGTTGGGCGACAAGCCTTATGGCGCCAAAGACGAAGCCCTGCACTACATGGATTTGATGCCCAGCGGCCAACACCGCCAGTACACCAGCATCCAGGAATGCAAAAGTGTGGTCACCACACCTTCGGGCGGGCAGGCGTTGTTGGACAAAGGTTTTTACAACATCACGGGCCTGGCCTGGTCGGGTCGCGGCAAGGTGAAAAAAGTGGATGTGTCGGTGGACGGCGGGCGCAATTGGCGCGCCGCGCGCCTGGAGTCGCCCGTGCTCTCAAAGTGCCTGGCACGCTTCAACCTCGATTGGGCGTGGGACGGCAAACCGGCGCTGATCCAAAGCCGCGCTGTTGACGACACGGGTTATGTTCAGCCCACCTACCAACAGACGCGCGCGGTTCGTGGCTCGCGTTCGATTTACCACAACAACTCGATCCAAACCTGGCAAGTGCAAGAAAGCGGGGAGGTGAGGAATGTTCAGCTCGCCTAGTTTCGCGCGGCGCAAAAACGGCAAAAGCCGCTTGGGTGCGATGGCGCCGGGACTGTTTTTGGCGCTGTCCATCTCGCTGATGATGGCACCGACTTGGAGCACCGCGCAAACAGCGGATAGATCGGCAGGCAAGTTGGAGCCGCAGTTCGCCGGCATTGGCCGCGCCGCCACGCCCAAAGAAGTCGCGGCCTGGGACATTGACGTGCGGCCGGACTTCAAAGGCCTGCCCACTGGCTCGGGCTCCGTGGCCAAAGGGCAAGACATCTGGGAGGCCAAATGCGCCAGTTGCCACGGCGTCTTTGGCGAATCCAACCAGGTGTTCACACCGCTGATTGGCGGCACCACAGCCAAAGACGTGTCAAGCGGCAATGTGGCGAGCCTCAAAGACAATTCATACCCGGGCCGCACCACGCTGATGAAGTTGTCAACCGTCTCCACTTTGTGGGATTACATCAACCGCGCCATGCCGTGGAACGCGCCCAAATCACTCACCACTGACGAGGTTTACGCCGTCACCGCCTTCATGCTGAACCTGGGCGGCGTGGTGCCGGACGACTTCACGTTGTCAGACAAAAACATGCGCGAGGTGCAGGCGCGTTTGCCCAACCGCAATGGTTTGACGACGCAGCACAGCCTGTGGCCTGGCAAAGAATTCGGTGGCGTGACGAGGCCGGATGTCAAGGCCGTGCCATGCATGAAGAATTGCGATGTTGGCAAGAATGGCGATGCCAAAGTCGCTTCCTTCGTGCCGGACTACGCCATGAATGCGCACGGCAACCTGGCCCTGCAAAACCGGCTGGTGGGTGCGCAGCGCGGTGTGGATACCGCCAATGCAACCACGGCAACGGCAGCAACTGCGGTGGGAGCCGTGGCAGCAGCGCCAGCCGCGCCAGACAACCGGGCCGCTCTGGCGCTGGCGGCCAAATACAGTTGCACGGCCTGCCACGGCATGGCGCAAAAAATCGTCGGGCCGTCGTTTGCCGATCTGGCAAAGAAATACCCGAATGGCGACGCCTATTTGGCGGAAAAAATAATCAAAGGCGGCAGCGGCGTGTGGGGCGCCATTCCGATGCCGCCGCAGTCCATGGCGCCAGCCGATGTGAAGGTGTTGGCAGCCTGGATCGCCACCGGAGCGGCAAGGTGAATTGGCCCGCGTGCCAGCTCGCAGGGGCAAGGTAAGGGAAAATAGGGCCCAGTCCCCGCGCAATTCAGGTCGAAAATCGGTTTAGAAATTTGTTTAGAAATCCGTTCAGTCGTCAATGCCGTTCAGTCGTCAATGTTCCGTATTCAATTCAAGCAGTTCAAGGAGTCTTCCATGCAAACCCGTCGCAAGACCATCAAACAAAGCGCCGCGCTGGCGGGCCTTTTGGCTGGCACCGGCCTGTTTCCGCAGTACGCGCTGGCCTTCAACGCGCCTGCATTTGAGGCCAAAAGCCTCAACGACGCCTTGAAAGCGCTCGGCGCCAGCGCGCCCGTCGCCAGCAAAGACGTCACCCTGACCGCGCCCGACATCGCTGAAAACGGCGCCGTGGTGCCGATGGGCGTGGCCACCACGCTGGCCGGCGTCAAACAGTTGCTGCTGTTGGTCGAGAAGAACCCCAACGCCCTGGTGGCGGTGTTCAACGTGAGTGACAGCGTCGAAGCCAACATGACCACCCGCGCCAAGATGGGCCAGTCGTCGGATGTTTATGCCGTGGCAATCACGAACGACAACAAGGCTTTCTTCAGCAAAAAAGAAGTCAAGGTCACCCTAGGCGGCTGCGGCGGCTGAATCCAAACAAGCAAATCGAAGGAGTAAACCATGGCAGACCCAATGCGCATCCGCGCCCAAGCCCAAGGCGGCAACGCCGTCGTCCGTGTGCTGATGGCGCACGAAATGGAAACCGGCCAACGCAAAGACGCAGCCGGCAAAACGATTCCCGCCTGGCACATTTCAGATGTCACCGCTTCGCTCAACGGCAAGCAGGTTTTGAGCGCGGAGTGGGGCCCGGCGGTGGCAAAAAACCCGTTCATGCAATTCACCATCAAGGGCGCAAAAGCCGGCGACAAAATTGCCGTGACCTGGAAAGACAACAAGGGCGACACCCGCACTGATGAAGCCGTCGTTAGCTGATTTCAAATGACATTGGCTGATGTCAGCTGAATAGCGTCAATAAAATAGTTGGAGACAAAACGATGATGTTCAACAACCGCATTGTGGTGCGGATGGCGATGGCGGTGGCGGCAGCGGCGGCGATTCAGCTGCCTTTGGCGGCCTGGGCGCAAAAGTCTTCCGCCGACGGCATTGCCGAATACCGCGCCATGTTGGCAGACGGCAACCCGGCTG